>JAFDAE010000336.1 GCA_019314005.1 Deltaproteobacteria bacterium
TCATTCCGGCGATAAGCACTTTGATATTGAAGATGTCGTCATACCGTGTCTCTTGACCGGCAATGGAATGCCGGCCGACCTGAAGCCAGAAGAAACGCGTATTATCCTACCCTTCGACTCGGATGCAATTCCCAAAAGCATACGTTTCAGGGAACTTGTACCCGCTGAAACGGCGAAGGCAGATATATCGGATGCCCTGAAAAAGCTCAACATTCGAACGCTGCTCTTCCTACGTCACATAAAAAAAATACGTTGGACTTTGTCTGATGGCACCAAAGGAGTTCATTCGCGCAAACCCGGATCTGGGCCTGATCCTGAGCGAAAATCACGGAGTTATCGCTATGTGGATGTTATTGATGATGGAAAGAAAAAAAAAGGCACCGTCGAAGTTGCATTCGTGGTTGAAAACGGGAAAGTGATTCCGGCTCGAAGCACTGAACTCGTTGTTTATTTTCCGACCGGAAAAAAAACGGGGCTGGCCTTCCTGATTCAGGGACCATTTAAGACCACCAAAGCTCGTAACGATATAAAAGATGACCCCGCAAACCAGCAGATATTAGAGACCGCTGCACACTTGGCAGCCGACAGCCTGGAAACCCTACGCGATTTCAAACTGCTGGATGTATCCAGCTACCTCGCCTTACCTCTCCAAATGCCAGAGGACAGTTTTTTCCATCCCGTATATGACAGAATCCGGGAGACGCTAAGAACAAAGCCTCTTTTGCCAGCTTATGACGGCACCTTCATAAAGCCTCAAGAAGCCAAATTGGCCCGTGGCAAGGAGTTGGTGCAGCTGTTTTCGCCGGAACAACTTAGCCTTCTGTTCGGCAAAGAAACGCTGTCTTGGCTTGATGCATCGATAACGGAAAGCGGGGCCATGGCAGATCTGCACACGTATCTGGTCGGACGTAAAAAATATTCCTGGAGCAAGGATTGGGAGATTGAACCGCTTTGCGATGGGTTACTGGTTGACGCCGATACTCTTGCTCCAAAATTGACCGCTGACTTTCTTGGCAAACAGCCGTTGACTTGGCTGGTAAAGTTTATCCAGCACACTGCCCAAGGTCCTTTGGCACTCAAGCGAACCCCGTTCATCCGCCTTATATCCAACAACAAGCAGGTTTCTCTGCCTGCAGATGCGGCAATGCCACGCCCAGCGTGGTTTGCGCCACAGGATGCCCCAGGGTTGGATCTGACTGTATTTCCTTTAGTGCACCCAGAACTCGCCGCAAATGGGGATGTCCGGAAGTTTCTGGAGAAAGAAGGCATCCGTGAAATCGATGCAGTGGCCATTGTGGAAAAGAGCGTTTTACCAAAATATCAAGGCACTAATGCTTGTTTCAATGAATCAACCTACCGCGTCGATCTACGCCGGATTCGAGAGGCTTACGGCAAGGCGAATGACACAGAAAAAGCTCAGCTCAATACCAGTCTCAATAAAAGCGCATGGTTAGCATGCGTCCACGCCAGCGGCAACGCATCGGACACAATCGTCTGGAAAAAACCTGCTGAATCCGATCTTTTAGAGAAAAGTGCCGACCATGAAACTTGGTTTGACGGGCTGGAAGATGTTGATGCCTATTTCTTGCACTTCTCGGTTATCGAAATACTGTCTGGGGAGTTAAACAAATTGGCCAAAACGACTACTGCGCTGACTACAAATTTATCCCCAAATGACTACACGGTTTCCCTCTTGAATCAACATTCCAACAATAAGCAGGGCCTAAAGGGATTCAAGCCAAACGCAACTATCGTAGGAATCAAATCTGCTTGGGCCAATTGGAATCAGGACAGGTCCAGGGTTCTTTGGAAATCCCTGCTCTCCGCTCCTCTAAAAATTATCAGTGGTGAAACGCAATACGCTACTAATCGCCAAAGGTTGGACATAGCCCCAAAGAAAATTGAATACACCGATGTAGGCAAATTATGCCGCGAAAAGGATTGGCTAATTGATAAATCAGGCAATTGGTGCAGACCCAGCGAACTAATGTTAACCGACCTTCCGGAAGGGTTTGAAACAACTTCCATAGCCGCCAATGAATTAGCTGTAAAGCTTGGGATGAAGCAGCCTGAGCGTGAACAGGCTTTGGAAATGGTTACAGGGGGTGACCCTGATTTCAAGATGTTGATTGAACATTATCAATTTGCATCGGATGATGAGCGAAAAAAAATACTCAAGACAATTCCGAGTGAACGCCCCCCTGAGCCAGCACCTTCTTTCAAAGAAGAATTAATAAAACTTGGCCGACGACAGCAAGGCACTACCCAACACGGCGGAACAGAAGGGTCCCCAGTCTCAGACACTGACCTATATCAAGATAAACTGAACGAAGATGTCGAACAAGAACTTGCGAAATACCAATCAACATCGCAAATAATCTCATTCTCTCCTGTGAGAGATAGGTCCATGAATACGGAGGCACGTGATTTTCTTTACGAACAATATCATGGGCGATGCCAAGTCACTGGGATGACTTTTCCAAAGGCAAATATGAATAGGGACGGTGTAGCAAAAAACTATTTCGAGGCATGTAGCCTGCTTTCATATGCAAATGCCGACTATCTCAATAATGCTGGTAACATGCTTTGCGCCAGTGCTGATACCATGGCCAAATTCAAGTATGCAAGTGTTGAATTTCTGGAAAGCGTAGAGGATGCAATCGAAACATTCAAGGCAAATGGTGAATCAGCAGAGAGCGTATCTGTAAAAATTCTATTGGCAGGTGAAGAGCGCTCCATCAAATGGAGTCAGCGTCACTTTATGCGATTAGTTGCCCTGTACGAAGAAGCGTAACAGTGAGTAATTTTTGAAGCAGTGGAAGCGCTTTCCAAGGACTATTTTGACAAAATAGTGACGACAAAATAGTGACAGCGACTATTTTTTCTTTATACAACCTCATTACATCCCGCACTTCATCCAAGCAGCATCCTGTTTTTAGAGGTATTTTCAGGCGTGTCGTCATATCAGGTCAAATTTACCAAGGAATCAATGGTTTGATTTCGGATATGGATAGATTAACGAATAAGGTACAAAAGGATCTGATTGAGTTCCGACGGATCCAAGACACGCTTGCACACTATTATGAAAAAGCAGAGAACCGCGAAATGGCTTATTTGGTGCGGTGGTCTATACTTGAAAGATTCGTAAAAGCCGTGGCCTATGAATACAGACGTGAGTCACTTAGAAAGTCTTTGAATGGGTGGTTAGAACATGTTGAAAAAGGAAAACCGCAACCATCTAAAAAACCAAATTCCTAGTTGAAACAAATACAATCCCAATAAAGAAAGAGTTTATAAAAGCTCTCCAACATTATGGATTCGACGGTACCAAGATATGGGTGATTATGGACTCTAAGGGTAAGCATAGGCGACACAGAAACGAGTTGGCACATACAGGCAAAAAATTCATCAATATGGCTTTGTATTATATGCTTTACGGCGATTTAATTAAAACAGCAGAAAAGATATTTGTGCTAATAGAATCTAACCATGCGCTTGCAGACAGACATAGATAAACCGCGCCGCTGAAGCACCCGTTCGGCGGTGAATAATAGTGCAAAAAGCAATTAGGTTCGATTTGAGATGGATGGCGCTTATTCTACAGCAGTATAGTCAATTCTTTGGGAATACATTGACTGTTAGTATTCCGTTAAAGTGATAATCCAGGCTTGATCTTATTGCGATAGAAGTCGCGTACGGCAATAATGAAAACTTATCCTATTAGACAGCTACCTAAAATGAACGTATGGGGTGGAAGCGCCGCTGGTGGGGGTTTCAACTTCCAAGCATGCGTATCGGCTATCGCCGCTGTTCATATAGCACGAGGCACACCCATCGGCTGGCTCAAAGATGTTACGAATGATATACCAATGTTTCTTTTGGCGGAAATGGGCGGTGGTCCCGGCGACGATATACGCCTCGAATTTCAGGATGGCTCAGTGGCGGAGATTCAGGCAAAGCGCAGGATCCGCATAGGAGCCAAATTTTGGGAAAGTTTGCTCAATCTTGCCACAGCCATAGATTCTTGTGAAATTTCTTACGGCGTTATGGCCGTTTGTCCTAACA
>JAFDAE010000337.1 GCA_019314005.1 Deltaproteobacteria bacterium
AATCCCGCCTGGTCTCAAAGAACAGTGAGATAATATTTTCTCCGAATAAAACGAATCTACTTCTTTTAGGCGGTTTCTGCATGGTTTCTGAACTTGGTGCCTTTTTTTCGGCGCTGTTCGGGTCCACGGTGCCTGTTTTTATATCTAGTAGTGCTTTTTTTTCGGTACAACTGATCACTTTCAACACTTTAACACATTGTTGATTCTTTACTTGTGACCGTATTATGCTCACACCGACGCGAATAACGATTATGTCCCAGGTGCCACGGTTGCGGTTTGTCTCCGATTGGGTACTCGGTTCCATTGTTACCACAAATGGTCACAAATTGGTCTGGCACGACATAAACCCCAGTAAGGCGCACAGTTGAAGGCGTTTCAACACACCACGTTGTTTCTCGCGAGACCATAGTATCGTCACAATTCTGTTTTATTCGGAGAAAATATTATCTCACTGTTCTTTGAGACCAGGCGGGATTTAATCAACAGACATTTGGCAGCCCAGAGGGCATCGGCAAAGCCGTGCCAAATGTGTCGATAGTTTAGGCAAATATGGACAAAAGCACCCAAGACAACCTATACGCACACCACATGACATTTTTTACTCACCATATCCAAATGGACTCAGATATTGGCCTCCCCATAGGCATTATAGGCGCCTGTATAGTCTCGAGCATCTTCTTCTGGTGTACCTACCGGAATCAAGTTGAACCAGCAGGCGGCAGGGGATCCGAAGACGCTATCAATGCCCAACAAGCCAGAGAAATCCAAAGGGAAATTGCGCTAGAGACCCAAAGAATGACAGAAGCCAAGAAAGAAGAAAAGATACCAGATCAAATCCGCCTAGACGATCAAAATTGACATAAAACTCTCCCACTAAATTCTAAGTAACTATGGCAGGTGCACAATTCTCTCAATCATCCCTTTTATACACCAAATCTAAGAATAAAGCTTACCTCAAATCAAAGGGAATCTTCTTTACACCCAAAATCCAACGCGAAGCACTTCTCTCCAAGGTAGAACACCTCCTCCACGGAGAATGCCAAGTTCTTGAACCATCCGCCGGGTCAGGCGAATTCATACAAGATCTTCTCGCCTACAACAACCCAGATATGTTCATTCTTGCCGTAGAACTCGACAGACAACTCTACGAACGTACACTTATCGATTTCAAAGCAGCCGTCACAATACACGCCGACTTCCTCGATAAAGACGCAGGCCACAACCACCTCCGCTATGACCTTATCATCGGAAACCCACCCTTCTTCGAAATACAGAAAAACAATCCCTACAAAGATCGCTATCCCGACTGGTTCAACGGTAGGACAAACATCTACACCCTCTTCCTCCTCAGATCCATGGAACTCCTTAAAGATGGCGGAACCATGGCCTTCATAATCCCAAAATCATGGATGAACGGAAAATACTTCGAGTACCTACGTGAGAAACTTCACGAAAATGGAGGAATTACACACCTTGAGGATCTCTCCGCTCTAGGAGGATTCATGAAAACCTCTCAAGCTACCATGGCATTCATCTATACAAAAGGGGCCGATGACGACAAATATTACTTCCGACTACCCTCTCCCAGAAGCCCCTCCTTCTACCACCCTCAAAAAAACAGGATACTTACACTCGGATATAACCGACCCACTCTCTCCTCCATGGGAGCTGTGATCGAGACAGGCCCAGTAGTCTGGAATCAAGTCAAGGATAAACTCACAGATAACCTCTCAGATACATCCACCCCTCTCATATACTCCAACAATATCGCCACCGGAACCATCGAGATCCCTCTTGAGATGAAAAATGGGCGAAAACAATATGTTCTGAAGGAAGATGTAAAGACATATACCACCCCTGTTCTCGTCCTTAACCGTGGCTTCGGGGCTAGGAGCACCGGTGGGCGCTATAAACTCACATACGCCATCTGTGACCTTGCCGAGTTTACATGCGAAAATCACACAAATACCGTCAGCTTCCCCCATCTCTCCAGATCCGACGCATTATCCAAACTAAACATCATATCAAAAAGNNNAATTATACAAGCGAATGGTGCTCCCTCTTCCTCTCCACTGGCCAACTCTCAAAGACAGAACTCGCCGAATACCTCCCCATCTTCATTTGACATGCCACCTGATATTCGAAATACCATTTCCATTACCCCAACATAGGCGCGCCTCTCCATGATATTCTTTTTTCTGCCCTACAAGAGTGTAGAATAGATCAACCGTCGGATAGGCATTGCCACAGTTTGATAGACAAGCTCGGAAATTTTCTGCCTTTTGGCTAGGGTACCAGCGCGCTTCGATCGGCTCGAGATCCGCCCTATTCGCATAGATAGCGACCAACCAGGCATCCTTCTGTGATAGAGCATCGTGGAAATTCGCCTCCAACTGTCTCTCGAATGCCTGCCACTCTTCCTTGTGCTCCTGCGGCGACTGGATAAATGGCCGCCAAAATACCCTTAGTGATTCCTCGGCTAGCCCCTTAAATACCCCTTCATTCTCCCTCTTTTTGACTTTCGCAGCTAGACCGAAGGCCGAGCTAGCCCCGAACCTACCTCCATCCTGCTTGACCCATGCCTCGAACACCGGTGGGGCTGGCAAATCCGGCCATCGCGCTCTAATCAAAGGTATATACTTGTCATACCAGAGCCGAGCATATCCCATTGCCAACGGAAAAGTATGAAGTGTCGGATTTACCAACTGTGGAGTACCTGTCCAGGGGCGGCTGCCAGCAGGTGGAAGGAGAGCTGGCGCTGTCTCCCCTTTCATCTCAATCCTAAATCGACCCATCTGGTCCCCTACCCTGGTATCGGCCTCGATATCATGCTTGTTACTGGATCCTCCAGCCTGTCGAAAGGCCGATATATCCTCCATCCGTAAACCTGTAGCTCCAAACCCCTGGAACAGATTATGGTGGGGAAGATCAGGGTTTAATCGCTCATTCCGAGGTACATATCTCATAGCTTCTAGCCAATGAACCCAGCCCGCAAGACGCAAGACTTCTATTGATGTATTTCTTGCTCTTCCTGCCATATTACAGTGTCGTGATAATACTGTAATATGCCATACAACGCACTCCGGTCAATTTTCCTATCGGTCAAACTAGGGAAATATCCGAAAAACCATCATCCGTTCTTGGGGCAATCTGTCTGTATATAATCTCCACCCTCCTGTCCTGATTCCTCTGGCACAGTGACCTCCGACCGCAACAACAACAAAGACACTTCATTCTCGTCAGTACACCGCCCATCTACTATACCCCCGTATTTAATATTCTCCCTTCGAGCCAAAACTATCCATAAAAGGTTCCCCATTTTATCCTACTAGTATGTAATAATGAATCTTTTACCCATTTTTTTACTCTGCCTTCATGTCTTTTACGAGCACACCCTCGGCGACCGTCTTCTTTATGTTGCGCATCTGTTTCGAGCGCTCCACATCCCCAGACGCACCCAATATACTCTGGACGAACCCATTCCACTTCGCCTGCGTCGCCGGGTCGCTTAAATAAGCCGGATGACGCTTCTCCCATTCATTCAAGGCACTCAGATGCTTCATCTTCACCACCTCGATCGCATGATCCATCTTCTCCCCCGAATCCCGGTTCCACTCATCCTTATCCTTCACATAAAACTTCAACCTCTTCGCATCCGTACAATGTAAAGGTCTCTCCGTACTTGGAATGTCCTCAAGTCCCTTCATTATGACGTTGGAAATTCCAGCAGCATGCCCCTGGTCGCCCGTAATCCTCAGATCATTAAAAGTCATACTCAATCTCTCCAGAAAGTCCGTAAGATTCATAGCATTCTTACAATTTTCATTCAAGAACACATTGATCGATATGTTCCTCACATGATTGTTCACCACCGGCGCCTTAGAGTCATTTTCCACCACCTTCACCACCTGCTCCTGAAGCTCCACTATACGCTTTTGGGCCTCCGCCACATCACTCATCGCCTTCGCCAACAACGGATTCGGTCCAGAGCATCTGCCCCGGTGCTTCCATAATCCAGATCTCGTCTTATAAAATTTTCCACATTGTCTACATGTATACGTCTGCCTATTTTTGCCTTTTTTTGTCCTATTGTCCCTACATAAATCGTTTCCAAATGTTTCCAATTTGTGCTTTGTAGTGCCCAAATGTTGCGACCAGTGTTTGCTTTTAGACGTACTATAGTCACACTTTTTACAGTAAAATTTCTGGTCCTTTTTTCCGTTTCCAAATGTTTCCATCCCGTTTTCTAACATTGCATGAGATTTTAGCTCTAAGCCATTGACTCCAAAAAATGATGGAGAGGCGCTTTTTCACTTGTCCTAGATTACCAACCTTCAATATAGTAGTAAGACACACAACTTACACAACCTTTTTACAAAATTGTTGAGCCACTTCTGCATTCTGGACATTTTAAAATGTCCAAAATCGAAAGTGAAAATTTAAATATCGAAAAAAAGCCAAAAAGGTTGAGTTCACTTTTTTCAGTGCTCTTTTTTCAGTTGGTCAAAATTGAAGTAAATGTACCTAGAGACAAATGGACCAAATTTCAATACAATGACCCACCAAACTACCGGCCGCACACGGGATACTCTCGATAAATTCTACACATCCGCGACGATCGCGAAAATGTGCGTTGACCTTTGGTTCTCCCACATCTCACCTCAAAAAGTTGACGCCGTCTGTGAACCTAGCGCAGGTAGCGGGGCCTTCGTCGCACAACTCGAAAATCGTATGAGACTCTGGCACATCATCGCCCTCGATATCAGCCCAGCCATAGCACCTCAATGCCACACACATATACAAGGCTGCGACTTCTTATCTACTAGATGGAATACCGCCAAGGGCCCATGTAAATACCACTTCATAGGGAACCCACCATTCGGAAGACAAGCTTCCATAGCTCGCAAATTCATCAAACACATCACTAGTTGCGATCGTGCCCAAAGTGTTTCCTTCATCCTTCCAAAAAGCTTTAAGAAATTAA
>JAFDAE010000338.1 GCA_019314005.1 Deltaproteobacteria bacterium
AAAGGCCCCATACTACTTGATCACCACGCGCAGTTGTATCCTGGCCGCCTAAACGCCAGACCGCATCAATTGATCCTTTTTCTACCGTATTGATAATACTGCCGATCCTGAGATTATTAATTGTGGAGAACCCTGAAGGATTGCCAGTAGGTGAGTATCCAAATGGCGGATTTCCGTCTTCGTAACTTTCATCCATATTACTCTCACCATTTTGATAGTATTGGCGGATATATCTTCTCGACATGGTAGTAGTTCCATATTCATCCACAGTACCGTCATACGGATAGTCGGAGTAGACCTCAATTTCCGGTACTGATACGTGGAAGAAGTTGACATCTACCCTTCCGCTCACATCAAACCAGATCTTAACAAAAAGGTCCGGATTATTCTCACTACCCCAGGTCACATCATTCGGACTGGCATAGAAATGACCCCAGATAACCCGATCTCCTCGAGAAGTAGTGTCTTCACCGCCTTTTTGCCAAACAGCTTCAATAGCCCCTTTTTCCTCGGTATTGATAACTGCTCTTATCCAGAGGTCAGAGGTAACCAGACTGCCGTTGATGGAAGCGAAATCAATACCTGGCGGCAAACCGTCGGGCAGAATGCCTGAAAAAGTTTTATCCGGAAAAGAGCTAACACCTTTGTATTCGCCGGTATAGGGATCGTGATTGAAGGTCGGCAGGTAATACCGAATACTGATCGGGTCGTCAAAAAACTCGCTGAAATCGACACGGGTCAAGTTGTCGCCAATTTCTACGGGTCTTCTATTTTCAAGCGAATCCTTTATCTTCTCAAGGCTATTCCTAAATTCCAGGTTTTCTGCTTCGTCTTCAGGATCAAGGGCTATCAGATCATCCCACTGATAGTCGGTTTCTTCCCTGATAAAGGTAGAAGCCGCATCATAACTGTCGATGGCTGATAGAATGGCTTCCCGTGCATCTCCGATTGTGGTACCGCCATCAGTTAAGAGCTTGAGGAGGTCTGGGTACGCGTCGAGCAGGTCGGTATTGATATTGAACAGATCGCTGTTTGTTTTATTTACAATCTCGTAGATATTCACATTGATATCATATGAGGATATAATCAAGAGCCAGGTCTTTACCGTATGAAGGAATGACTTGTACAGAAGCACGTCACCGTAGTCTACTTCTATGTTATGATCATCTCCAGTCTCAACGGCCGTTAAGGCTAAATTGAAATATCTATCGATAACAGAAAGATTCGCAAGCGCACCCTCAATCTCGGGAATAATGACAGATCGTAAAAAATCCTGAATCGCTTGGCCAGACGGCGTGTCCGACGGCAACAAGGGATTGCCCTCCGCATCTTCAGGTATCGAAGCTGACCAGTCGAATATGTCTCTCCCTTCATGGCTTACCCCGAATCTGTCCAGAAGTTCCTTGACGTTTTCAATGGGGGGACCGGAGGTATAAGGTACAGTATCGTCCAGAAGGGCCAGCACACGTGTGACAGCGAAAAACAAATTGGCCTCAGGATCGCCGGGAACGGCGGTGACCGCCTGCTCGAACTTTTGATTAGCCGCAAGGAGCCCGGAATAGGTTGGGTCGCCGTTGTTAAAGAGCAAGGCGCGCCCCTCTTGTGACTCAGGCGACGCATGAGCGGTGACTGTTACAGAAAATAGGAATGCGGCCAGAAAAACAACTGTGGTAAGCTTGTGCATTTTCTTCTCCATTAGTCGTAACCTCCTTTGATTTTTTTTCTTTGATCCGAAACATATATTTTGTGCTCACGGAATACTGGATTTTAGGGAAACATCCGTGGTCAGACGGAGTCCCTCCCATTGTTTTTCAGATGTCTTCAGTATAAACTGTCGATCTGTTTTTATGAGACCCTCCTCAGGGAGCATTCTGAGCTGATCCGTCGTAAGAACTCTCGAACCCGATACCACCCTGACATCCCCTTTGAAAAGAATATCTCGCTTTTTTAAACGAATGGATGCCGAGGATGCCGAGATCTGGGCCACCACAAATTGTTCATCATGCAGCTTCACACAAACCGGTTCCATCACAATAGAAGAAATTCGCTTTATCGGAAACGAGGGCATGGTCTCCCTTGAAAAGATATCTTTGAACGTCAGATCTTGCCAATCGTCAGATTTATCTTCAGGCAACCCACGCCTTCCATACAGATGGATAAAGACATTCTCAAGTATGGCCTCATTCATCAGGCCGAATCTGAAAAAACCAAGTTTCTTGTTCTGGATGCTGAACCTGTCAGCCTTTATCGAGATGACTCTTTTGCCGTCATGGTTGCTATCAAAGCGAAACCCCCGGATTTCATGTCGGGGTCTTGGATGTCGATAGTCTGAAATGTCCTCACGATGATTTTCAACATTTGAAACGCGGTGATGGTAATAAAGAATTATTGGACCAGCAAAACAAACCACCAACAACACGCCAAAAAAAGTCTTTAATGTCTTGAAATTAATTCTTTGAAGCACTTTTATTCCAGTGAACACTTCCTGGGAACGGCTAAGTTTAACAGGATATACATCTTTTCAATGATATCATCTACAGAAAGTTGTTCAAGACTATCTGAACAGCTAATGTTATGTCAAGAGTATACTCAACCAAACTTGAGGTTTTCCTCCTCCTAATACGTCGAATGAAGTATTGAGGAAAAAGTTCTCTCTACCTCCAATACTCATGCCTTATGTATCTATTATCCATGATTGTGGTACCCTTTTGATCATAGCTACCACCATCAGGGAGAGCAGAATAGACCTCAATTTCAGGCACAGAAACATGGAAAAAGTTTACATCTACCCTGCCGCTTACGTCAAACCAGATTTTCATAAATAGATCGGGATTATTTGAGCTGCCCCAAGTCACGTCACTGGGACTGGCATAAAAAAGGCCCCATACTACTTGATCACCACGCGCAGTTGTATCCTGGCCGCCTAAACGCCAGACCGCATCA
>JAFDAE010000339.1 GCA_019314005.1 Deltaproteobacteria bacterium
GTAAAAAGTCAAAACTTGCTGAATTATTCAATTTTACGCATTCATAATGTTTTTAAATAATTCGCAATTCCTTAATCCCTAAATTCCTTAATCCATGTAAAAAGGACTTTTTACATGGGCATCAATAAAGAATCTACGGATTCTTGATACCTTACATACTTGCGAATCCTTTCTGCATCGTATCGACACCTTTGTAAGGGAGAAGACTATGCCTCAAACACACGAATGGATGTTTTATGAGGTCATGTGGCGAACAGAGGGCAGGGGAAGGCCAATGCCGCTTCCATGGTGGGTTCAGCAGTATTTTCGACATTGGGTCGAACCCTATGACCAGGGTCTCTTTTCCTCAAAGGAGGGGGCGTTTTCGTCAAACGCCAACTATCGCTACTGGAACATGGTTGGTGTGAAAGATCATCACCAGGAGAGTCTCATAGGCCAGGCAGGGGAGATCGAACCGGTATACGACCAATATGCGCTCAGCTTCTTTCTCTTTGACCCTGCAACAAGAGAACTCCACTTCCCCCAGTTTCCCGCGTTTGCCGGAAGGGTATCACCTTTGGAACAGCATTTAGAAAACGGGTATCTCCCCGTGGTGACAACTACTTACCGGTCCCCCATGAATATCATACTGGAGCAAAAGGTGATCGCTACCACAGTCGGTCCGGATCAAAGGAGTGTTCTGCTGGCGCGAACTAATGCCAGACTTTCCGGGTCAACACCTGCCGATGCCTGGCTCTGTATTGCTTTGTCTCCGGCGGGGCCTACAGGCTTTCAACGTCACGATAAGGCCGGCAGATACATTTCCGATCGCCGCCTTTCCTACATCAGATATATACAGTCTGAGCAACGAGTGCTGATCAATGCCACGTGGGGTCCTGTGTTCGACGAGGCTCCCACATACTTCGGCACATATGGAAACGGAGACTCCTATGATCCGGATTTTTATATTGACAACAGTCCATACCAGGACCTTGCCTCAAGCGGAACTCTCAACGGGTGGGATACGGCAACGGACTATGTGGCAGGGCTCTGCAAAGGGGTGTTTGCCTGGCCGATCAACCTTACCCCAAGCGTGCCAACTTTCTCCCTCGATATAAGGCTTCCCGTAGATGATTATAGGGGGCCCGGCGACCTTGAGGATATGAGTTCAGCTAATGCCGACACGTTGGAAAATAACAACCGCACGTTCTGGACGAACAAGCTCGACAACAGCGGTCTTCAGGCATCTCTTTCTCCTATAGTCCGACATCTTTTTGAGCTCTATAGGATCTGCCGTGCAAATCTGCTCATTCTTTCCGACAATGGCCAGATTCACCCCGGCCCCACCATCTACGATTCCTTTTGGGTTAGAGATTCTTCGGTAGAGGGGATAGCCTGCGCCCTTAGCGGGGACCTGAATCTGGCAGAGAGGCAGTTTGGCCATCATTATCCGACGATTTTTAATTCGGGATATGAACGCTTAGGACCCGTATCGCTTCATGGATTCTTCGGAGGGGAACACGAAAAGAACGATTTTGAGTGGGACAGCAACGGTCAAGCGCTGTGGGCTATCGGTCGTTTTGACCGGATTCGCGGCAACGGAAGCTCTTTTGGTTCGGGTCTTTTTTCGCCATATGTACTTGAAGGCGCCCGCTGGATACGGGATAATCGAAGCATATACGGCTTACTGCACAGCGGCTGGAGCGCTGAACATATCGGTGAGAAGAGTAAGCCCCACTACTGGGATGACTTCTGGGGATTAGCCGGCCTTTGGGAGGCCGCAAAACTCGCAGAAAGAATCGGTGCGGCGGAAGCGGACGAGATATGGTGGGCTTATGATGATCTTAACCGAGCCACGGGCGACTCCATCCGTTGGGTGCTGGAAGAACAGAGACGTCGGGGAATCTGGGAAACTTTTATCCCGACCGGTCCCGGGGATGTGGGAAGGCTTGATTCTACAATGATTGGAACCCTTGCATATTTCCATCCTTGCCGCCTCTACATGGGGGCAAAGTTGGGCGATGATATCGACTGGGCCGCGCGGATGACGCTGGAGACGATTTGGGCGCATTTTATTGACGGAGGCTTTCGGCACGATTCCGCATGGCACTGCTACGGCCCCTATTTAACCCTCCAATTGGCCCATGCTTTTTTAATGATAGGAGATGTGGATAGGATGGATGAATGCCTTGCATGGACAGTGAACGCCGGACGCGCCAAAGTCAGCCGTTGCGAGGGGGTGTCCCCTGACAATTGGCAGGTGGTTTTAGGCGCCTGGAACGAACAGCACTGCTATCCTATCGCTAAGGATTTTGCCGAAGTTCCCGGACATTGGTGGTACATGGGAGATATCCCCCATGGGTGGGCCTGCGCTGAGTTTTTGATGCTTTTGCGGGATATTCTCTTTTTTGAAGCAGGTGAAGACAGCGATCCTTACATTTATATTGCGACGGGTGTCATGCCTCATTGGTTAAGAGACGGCCAATCAATAAGCGTATCGGATGCCCCGACTATATTTGGTTGTTCATTCGGATATAGGTTAACACACAACCAGACCGCTAACTCCGTAGAAATTCAGATACCGCAGCCTCCTCCGGCTGATGTAAGCTTTATATACCCCTGCCGGCTTGGCTCGGGCGTAAGCTCAGTAATCGCAGATGGAAATCCTCTGCCGGTTACGGGAAATGATGTTAGACTGCCGGCCGGGACATCACAGGCGACTATAACCTATTCATAACAGGGTAATGTCAACTTTGATGATTTCGTAAAAAGTCTTCAATTCGCTTGATTGGTCACTTTTTAGAGCTTCTAAGTTCGCTTCGCTAAATCGTAAAAACTCGGGCTAACGCCCTCAAACAGTTTACGATTTTGACGCTTCACTTCACTAAGAAGCTCTAAGAAAAGTGACCAAGATTAGCTCATCAAAGACTTTTTACGAAATCATTAACTTTGATGA
>JAFDAE010000340.1 GCA_019314005.1 Deltaproteobacteria bacterium
GCCGGATTTTCGTTTGTTGCCCGTCAAAAGAGGATCACAGTCGATAATGAGGATTATTATCTTGATCTGCTCTTTTTCCACCGCAAGCTCAAACGGCTCATTGCCATTGAATTAAAACTCGGCAAGTTCAAGGCTGCTTACAAGGGCCAGATGGAACTCTATCTGCGCTGGCTGGAAAAATATGAAAAGGAACCCGGCGAAGAAACACCACTGGGATTAATCCTCTGCGCCGGAAAAAGAAGCGAACAGATAGAGTTGTTACAATTGGATAAAAGCGGCATTAAAGTTGCCGAATACATGACCGAACTACCAAAACGTGAACTGCTGGAGCAGAAGCTCCACAAAGCGGTTGAACTGGCACGGAAACAGCTGGAGGCAAAACCTGCGTAGTGTCAGCACAGAACATAAATGATGAGGTGACAATGTTTAAATTCATACACGCAGCGGATATTCATTTGGATAGCCCATTGCGCGGCCTATCTCGCTATGAATCTGCACCTGCTGATTCTATTCGTGATGCATGCCGCAGAGCTTTCGAAAACCTCATAGATCTGACCATTGAAGAGAAGGCCTCATTCGTTTTGTTGGCAGGCGATCTCTATGATGGTGATTGGAAGGATTACAGTACCGGCATATTCCTGAGCCAGCAGATGGGCCGACTCGGCCAGCACAACATCTCGGTTTTTACTGTTGCTGGAAACCATGATGCTGCCAACCGAATGACCAAAGCCCTTGATAGCCCCGCCAATATGACGATTTTATCTTCACGGAAGGCTGAAACAATAAGGTTAGATGATTTGGCGGTTGCCATTCATGGGCGGAGTTTTGGAACGCAGCACATTGATGAAAATCTTGCGGCAGGGTTTGCTGCCGCTGAGAAAGGACTGTTCAATATTGGCCTATTGCACACTAGCCTCGATGGCCGAGAAGGCCATGAGGTGTATGCCCCTTGTTCGACAGATGATCTACTGTCTAAAGACTACCAATATTGGGCGTTGGGGCACATTCATAAGCAGGAATTTGTTTCCGAAGACCCATGGATTGTGTTTCCTGGTTGTGTCCAGGGCCGTCATATTCGAGAGACCGGTGCCAAGGGGTGTGTGCTCGTCACCGTCGAAGACGGTGCTGTGAGCGCAGTAGAAAAGTGCCCGTTGGATGTTTTGCGTTGGGCCAAATGCAGCGTCGATCTAACAGATGCTGCTGAAATGCGAGAGGTGCTTGAACGCGTTCGAAAAGCCATTGAAAACGAACTAACATCAGCAGTCGGACGACCCATCGCAATGCGCATTCGGTTTGAAGGGGCAACCTCAATATCGGATAAGCTTGCAGCTTATCCTGAGCGATTTGAGCAACAAATCAAAGCACTTGGTGCGGAAATCGCCGGTGATGATTTGTGGATAGAGAGAGTTGAAAATGCAGCGGTTGGAAAGCTCGATTTGGATTTTACGTTGTCCGACGACAGCGCATTCGGAAAACTGCTCAAGGACATATTGGCTACATCAGACAATCCAGACGAAATAAGCGGCCTCAAAGATGTGATTGCCGATCTCAGGCAGAAGATTCCATCAGAGGCTTTTGGCACTGATTCCGTCTTGAATCTTGATGAAAATCAAACTGTCGAGCGTTTGGTTGAAGAGGCCAAACATATGTTGGTTGGAAGGTTGTTGACGGTGGGAGGTGCCAAATGAGAATCGACCGCCTCGATTTGATAGCATACGGTCCCTTCACCGACAAATCATTAAATCTATCAGACGGAGCATCAGGACTACACTTGATATACGGAGACAATGAAGCGGGCAAAAGTACCTCACTAAGAGCTCTCATCGCGTGGTTGTTTGGAATTCCAACCCGTACGGACGACAACTACCTTCACTCGAACCCTCAACTTCGGATTGGTGGGAAGCTCAGGCTTTCAGGCGGTGAAGAAATAGAATTTGTGCGGAGGAAGGGAACGAAAGGTACTCTGTTGGAATTCAACAGTAATACTGTCTTGGACGACTCGATTTTATTACCGTTTTTACCAGGTGGCATCGATGAGAATCTGTTCACGAAATTGTATGGCATAGACCATGGTAGATTGGTAGCAGGTGGCCAGGAGCTGCTGAACCAATCCGGCGATCTTGGTCAAGCACTTTTTAGTGCAGCGGTCGGTACTGCAAGTCTCCGCGGAATATTGTCCGATTTGAAGAATGGCGCTGAAGAACTTTTCACGACTAGAGCTTCTAAAAAACTTGTGAACCAGGCAATCGCCAGTTTCAAAGAAGCAAAAAAGCGGATCAAGGAATCGAGTCTTCCTGTTGCGGAATGGAAAAGGCTTCAAAAAGAGCTCGCTGGCACCCTTTCCGCCATTCGACTGGTTGAGGAAGATATCAATGGGAAGGGCAAAGAAAAAAGCCGCCTGGATAGGCTCAATCGGGTCAATGGTGCATTGGCTGAACGCCGTGCCATCATGGCCCGAATTGAAGAAATGGGAGAAGTGTTGCTCCTTCCGGAAGACTTCGCCGACAAACGCAAAACCGCCAGTGACAACCTGCAAAATGCCATGGAATCCAAAGCAAGGGCCGAAGCCAAGCTGTCCCGCCTAAAAGAAGAATCAGAAACATTGAATGTCCGAAACGAATTGCTTGAGAACGAAGAAGCAATCTTAGCCATTCACAAAGAGTTAGGTGCTGTTGAAAAAACGATTGAAGATCGACCACGACAGGATGGAAAACGGCGTCTGTTGCGCAATGAAGCTGAGACACTATTGAAGGCCGTACGTCCCGATATCGATCTTGATGATACCGACCAGCTACGTCCGATTCTCAATAACAAAAGGTGGATCTCAGGTTTGGCACAGAAACACGGTATCCTTACGCAAAAGAAGGAAACGGCCGAAGACACTCTGCGAAATGTCGAACGTAAGCAGGAGTTAATAAAAAAGGAACTCGGT
>JAFDAE010000341.1 GCA_019314005.1 Deltaproteobacteria bacterium
TATTGATATATTGACAGAGGGCAGGATATCAATATGTCAATACCCGTCCCCTATGGTGGCCTTTTTTGTGAATATTTCAAGTTGTATTTTGATTTTTCACAAATAATTGTTAACAAAAAGACGGGGACGAGTAGGGGACGCTGCTGAAATATTGACATTTGCTTGAATTCGAAATGAGGAGACCGGATTTATATTTCTTTTCAATCACGCTGCCAGTCTCAGGTGCGCTTCTACAATATCCCAGGGGACTTCTATTTTGTTGTCTTTGGTCCGGCCAATGAGTCCGATCTGTTCCAATCGCCTAACATCTGTGTGAACGTTTTTGTAGTCGCGTCCCAGCTTCTTGGCCAAAGCGCGCACGCTCATCGGACCCTCTGTACGAAGCGCTTTCAATAGCACCCAGCGTCGTGCGGTAAGTGTTTTAAGCAAAGTCTCCAGATTCTCGAAATAGAGCCGCTGTTCGGCTTGAATCTTCTTGCCGCGTTCTGCGCGCTTCCATGCATCAATAAATCCCTTGGCTGTAACAGTGGCATCGCCCACGCCGATTTGTATCTGTTTCTTCATCTTTATCTTCTCCTTGCCTTTTCGATATCTGCCAGGAAGTCAGAAACCAGTGTTTCCACATCTGTGAACCGATAAGGTTCTTCATCCTCTTTAATATGCCGATGGTCCCCTTTCCCGGTCTCGTTGTCGTACCGTACCACACAGGTTCCGTCAGCAAGTCCGTAATAAAGGCGGTATTTCAAACCATGTGGCCTATGTACGGTCTTCTTTGATAGCTGCCAAAGCACCATTTCCCGTATGGCACCGTCCGCATAGATATACTTTCCCCGATAAATTAGCCTTGCCCGCATATGGTTTATAATGCCATATGGTAAAACTAAAGTCAATAGGAAATCAATATCCAGTGGGGACAAATAAGGGACGATGGGGTCTGGGCGCCGGACGCTACGGGGAGATTATAGGATGCTTATGTTTTTCTTCTTCCAGGTTGGGTTGGGCCAATAAAATGGGCAACGCCGTTATTATTTAGCCCATTTTTTGTTCTTTTTCTTGAGTTGACCCGGAGGATATTTGCGCTTGTGCTCTTTGAACCGGGTATACGGCTTATCTGTATCCATATCAATGGTGACACAGTTGCCAAGTGTTAACCGTATGTGCTGCGGCAAGGATGCAGACATGGTCCAGTTGTCTCCTTGCAACCAAAAATATACCTTGCTCGAACTATCAAAGTAAACAGAGGCGGAAGGATAATATCGATAGGTATATTTGGCCCTATGTCCATGTGCAGGCGCATGCGGTGGCGGGCCGCCGGTTTTCAAATCCGGTTGCCAGCCGATGTTAATGCCGACCCCGGTAGTTTTACATGCACTAAAAGCAAAGATAATAGACGCGCAACTCAAAAAAATCAGTAACTTCATATTTGTTTTCCTTATCATTTCAGCTTTCGTCCAGAACCTGGCGAACCATGGTATATAATTCATAAATATTATAAGGTTTCTGGATAAAATATTTAGCGCCTTTTTTTAGGACGGCTTGATATTGGCCGTCTGAACTGTAGCCACTTGAGACGATAACCTTGACTGCCGGATTAATGGATCGGAGTCGGTCAAAGGTCTCAATGCCTCCCCTCCTGGGCATTATCATGTCCAGAATAATCAGGTCTATTTTGTCCTTCTGTTTTTCGTAAATATCGATAGCTTCAACCCCATCATAAGCTAAGATGACGTTATATCCCTTTTCTTCAAGGATGTCTTTGCCCAGGTTTCTTACTACTTCTTCATCATCTATAAGGAGAATGTTCTCATTCCCTCCGACAATATCCTTTGCCATGATATCCGAGTCCGATAAGATAACTTTTTCAGATGACGCGGGCATATATATTTGAAAGCTTGTACCCTTCATCGGTTCACTTTCTACGGAAACGTGGCCACCGTGGTTTTTGATTATTCCATAGACCACGGAAAGCCCCAACCCGGTCCCCTTACGTTCACCTTTAGTTTTGGTGGTGAAAAACGGGTCAAATATTTTGGACTGGATGTCTTGATCTATACCCTGACCTGTATCAGAGATGGCAATCTTTACATATTCTCCCGGCGCTACTTCAGGCAAACCGTCTATGTGTTCACCCTCAAGGGTGAAGTTTTCCGTCTCGATCGTGAGCACCCCGCCATCTGGCATGGCATCCCGGGCATTGATGCAGATGTTTAGCATCACCTGTTCTATCTGAGACGGATCGGCTTCCATCGGCCATATGCCTATTGTAAGATCTTTTTTGATGTAGATGTTTTTGTCAATGGTCCTTTCAAGCATTTGGATGGTTTCTTCAACTATCTTATTTATGTCTAATAGTTCTGTGCGGGATTCATTATCGCGGCTGAAGGTCAGCAATTGTTGTGTCAAACGGGCGGCCCTGACTGTTGATTGCTCAATGATATTGGCATATTTATACAGCGGATCTCCTTTGGGGATTTTGATCTTAAGAAGCGAAGCACACCCCTGTATTCCAGAGAGCAAGTTATTAAAATCATGAGCAATTCCTCCAGACAAAATACCTATACTCTCCATCTTTTGCGCCTGCAGGAGTTGCTGCTCTAATGACTTTTTTTCCGTAACATCGCGAAAATAATCTACAACCTGTATTACCTGATGGTTATTGTCAAATATCGGGAAGGTAAATACATCGGCGCTGGCTACTGTTCCATCATGCCTTGTCCATTCTTGTGTCTTAAAGGATGATTTGCCTGTCCTGAAGGTCCTTTCAACCAGACAGTTTGCACACGGCTTCTGACGGTTGTAAAAAATTTTATAGCATTTGTGCCCGATTATGGCTTCCAGGGGAAGACCGTGTTGTTGAGCCATCCCTTCATTGGCCTTGATGATATTGTAATCTTTATCAACAACATTTATGCCGTCGGTGATACTATTAA
>JAFDAE010000342.1 GCA_019314005.1 Deltaproteobacteria bacterium
AAACGGATCCAAGGAATCATACTCGGGACCATATGGATCTGAAGGCTGAAGATCTTGTTCCATGTCCTGATATGAGTCTGAGCGATAAGGCTTCTTCAATTCTGACTGCTTGAGAAATCTCTCATATGCCCTTACGAGAGGATCTCTTGAATCAAATTCAAGTCCGCTGAACTCAGCCAAGTGACTTGATTTATTAGTTATTTGATCCCAGACAGACTTCTGTGTGACGGTCCTAATGAACTCTGGATATGCCTTGTTGGTTCTATATTGTTTTCTGGCATAGTCCCTTTCTACCTCTATATCAGACACTGCCCCCCCTTTTTTTAACCCTTTTCTATCTCGCTTCCAATATTATAAATATAATCGTACAGGTCCGGAGGAGCGTCACCACCAGCCTCGGTATCCTGCATTGTTAACTCTATAGAAAGATGGAATATTTCATGATTCCTCTGAAGGATCCTTTCCCTGTAAGTGTCCCCGGATCCACCGTCTTCCATGGTAAATGATTCCGTTTCACCACTATCAATCGTTCCGTTCTCGTATATCTTTTTAATGAGAGTATAGTCCGGGTTAGACCCAGCTCTCAGCGTAAGTTCACGAAAATCTATAAGGTTACCGCCATTACTGAATTCAGATCTCGTCTTTGCAGTTATATAGACAGCGGAAGACGAGGACTGGTCATAGGCCACGAGATTGTTACTGCGATAAACCCTACCGTAGTTATCTCCGAGATATTGAAGACTGTGAACATCGCCTGAACTGGCCTCAACCTCACAAAAGCAATGGGGATAGATACCTGTACCGGAGGCGCCGGAAGGAAACGAATCTGACATCCATCTGCCAGTAATTAAATCGTAAACGAGAAATACATTACATTTAGTTGCACCGGTTCCCGACACAATACCAACTCTAAGAACTTTCTTCGCGGTGTCAATGCCTACCCACAACTTGTCTTCCTGACCCCTCGTAATACATTCTGAATACGAAGGATCGAAATAATTTTGAATCTCATCTGATATCATCTTGACGGATCTACCATCTGTCATGAATATGCCATAGTGACTCAAGAAAAACACGAGAGTCTGAGTTACATCATCTCGCCTGGTGGATATCAGCGCGCCATCAAGTATGGCAATAGTTTTTTGTGAAAAGGTTCCAAGTCTCGTTGATAGTACGAGGCGTCCATAGGTTGACGGAGAGTATCCCTCAAACAGAGTTAAGCACCCACCATCGGATCCCTCCTCCTTTTGCCAAACCATCAACTCATTATGGAATGGAGTGGCGGCTACTACTGGGTTTCGCCTGCCATCGCCAGGCTGAAGGATAGAGAAGTCTGTACCATTTAAAATATTTGGTCTATCCCTCCTCGACACGTAGATATCACGAGGAAACTTTCCGAAGGTGTAACACCCGCGACCCTTCCATGAAGTTGAAACAAGACCAGTAGCACCGAGGCCAGTGTCGAGGTCGTGATTAGTCAGATAGGTAATGGTTACCCCAACCGAAGCGCTAAGCGTTGAAGAAAACGATATCCTCCACCAATACATATGACTGTTTGAATTGTTAAAAGCTCTTTTGTCCCAATAGTTATCCTTGCGCTCCCACGACATCCAGCCACTGTGAAGCATGCCAGCAGTACCATCCTCCGCATTAGCTACCGTCTCCCATGATCCGTCCTTGTATCCCTGGATCGTAGGTGTTCCAGCTGTAGTTGATGGAAGGGCTCCAACATCCATACGAATTGCCCAGCAAGAAGAAATAGTTGCAAAGTAAAGATAATCACCACTGACCAGACCAGACAGATCTATAGCCGTTGCAGCATAGGTTCTAAACTCAGAAGAAGTCCCCTCGACGGCAGATTCTATTATGAATTCATCAAACTGATCCATAACATTTGTCAACGACTGCCAGGCTCCTTCGTAGGTTATCTCTTTAAATGATATTGTCTCGGTAGCATCGCCGGCAGATAAGTATAGTCGATACCAATACCCGGAAGTACCGAACATCCAAGTGTCGTATTCTGCGGTTCCCTTGGTGAATGTAATGTTCCCGTCTTGCTGCAGTCCACTGGTCCCGTCCGCGCCGGTAGTAGCATCGGCCATGTCGTCGCCATCGTAATACTGAACCTTTAGAGTTGTGGAGCCATCAGCGACGATTGATCCCATATCAATATTTATCTGGGTAGCCGGGAAGTCGCAGCATACCCACAATCCGTCATTGTTTGCAATCGTGGTTGTGATGGATCCGGTATCGCCTGAATTCTCATTGTCAGTTAGGAGTAATGTATAGTCCTTTCCACCTTCCATTATCCTGACAATAGCCGTGGAAGAAGCTTTCCAAAATATAGCCCTCGGGTGTTGCTCCTCGCCGGTCCAAACCAGGTGTTGCATCTCTCCATTAGAGTGCAATAAATTATCACTTATCTCTGACCACGAACCTGCAACGAGGGTACCGTCCGCATCCCCCTTAAGATCGGATATATCCATTACGACATCGCCAAAATCGTTAACTGTTGATGCTGGAGGAGCTTCGTCTGCGAGAAGAACGTCTCCATTGTCGAGTTGTGCAAAGAATTTTCGGTCACTGGATTTGTCTGACTTGTAGGAATGCAAGCTATTTATTCCTGAAGACTCAGCCGTCTGATTGTGAGGAGTAAGACCACCCCTAAATTCAAACCCAGGACCAATAATCCTCAAGTTTTCTATCTCAGAATATCCACCAAGAGGTAGTTGGGGCTTTCTTATAAAGGTATTCATCCCACCAGCGGCCGGAGCAACTGATGCCTTGTTTATTGAGAATCTATTTTGAGGTATCGTATTCATATCATCCTTGTATTGCGCCACATTGCGCCACTTACGATCCATGAATGGCACGTATGGCCCGTATATGGCCCAATTAGAAGATCCAGTTCCTGCTGCTCGAACCA
>JAFDAE010000343.1 GCA_019314005.1 Deltaproteobacteria bacterium
ATTTCCCATAAAAGCTTGAGGAAATTAATAGGAAATTAGAAAAAATAGGGTATCAAACCCTTATTTTATTTTTTTTACTGTAATTAATGTGTAACTTGATTCACTTTCCACTCGGGAGATTTTTTTTAATGGGTGATACAAAATCCGAAAAAAAAGATGTATGAGATACAGATTTTTCAGAAATTGTGATTGATTGAGATGTAATCGTAAATGTCATGAAGCCATTGTTCTGCTTCGTGGGTCCAGTTCAATTCGACCGTGAACGAATACGACGCTCCACCTCTTTATTGGAAATTGTCCTGCCTTGTTCAGAATCAGCAAGTCCATGTTCGATCAACCTGTGGAAGGCCAACTCCTTAAGGATTTCATCGTATGAACTATCATTTGGCTGATTGTGTATGATATGGATCATCTGTTCTTTTACTGAAATAATGATAATTTCTTATGCTTTACAGCAATTTCTATTTTGTAAGGACCTGCCCGTGGATATGGGGGGAGTTTCCCGTACCTGGGATCTTATGATATGAAGGCATCGGCGGTTCTGCCCTGGTGGGAATGTTCTATTGCTGTACCCGGAAATGACGGCACGATACGGGGCTGTACTGACCAGCTGGAGAGGGATGATGAGGGGGAATTAGGGGGCGCTGGATGCCGGAGGGGATGGGGTGTTGGTCTTGATTTGAGAAAAAGAGACATAAGACGAAGTGAAGGGGAGTCCGTGTGGAGTCGTTTATGAAAAATATTCAAAACTGTAAATATTATATTGTGAATTTAGATCCGGTGAACTACCGAAGATTATGGATCCGCTCTTCCCGTAGAAACATAATAACATATAAAAAATCAAATCTATTGGTTTCTTTACTTTTACTGGAAAACAAGGGTTTTTTTCTGGTAACCATTCAGGACACCCAAAATTTTCGCCGTTTTCAGTTATCAACTGTATGTGCCAATAATCATGGATCCCTCCTGGATGAGGACTCTCAAAACGGAAACCTAAACCAATGGATTTTTTATTATTGTCATACCCTTGCATTTCGACACGTAAACTTATATGGCAGTCCTTTTTGAGATCACAAACCATAGAAAGGATGGGAACAAAATCCATATTACTATCCAGAGGGGGTAAATAAAGATTGTTGAAAGCTATGTCGTATTTATTGTCATCATCTTTGAAAATTTTTTCGATTTCTTCTTTCCTTGTCTGCTTTTTCAAATACTGTAATTTGTCATAAATCTCACGAGTTTCTGGAGGTACTTTTTGATCACCAAGGGTTTTATCATTCCTCCATTTTTTCTCAGATAGGCGACTCAAATCACTAAATATGAGACCTATTTCATGAAATGTTTTGTGTAAGGATGGTGTCAATTTAATCTACCTACTACTATAAATGGAGTCTTTTTATTGGGCTATATTCTACATCATGGAAATGACGGACGAATCTTCGATCATAGGGAGATTCCATTTTTGCGATAAATGTTCCACATTCCTTTTTTTCATAGAAACTGGAACTGTCTTCACAAAACACAAAATCAATTTCTTCCCTTGTCCATGGCTCAAGCACCTCTTTTATATCTTGACAATCAGATAACTTGCTCGAAAACCATACGGGTCTAGATAACCAATAATCTTTCTTGAATCTGAATTGTTCAATGGTTTCGAAATCCAAACCCAATCTATCATAAGGTTCAAATTTTGCCGTTTTATTCCAATTTTCGACTTTTTTACGGTATAATTTCAACAGACTTGGATACCTCATCGTGAGGTGCGGAGCATCAACCAGAATATCTTGGCCGGGTAAAACTAACCGCTCCAACCATTTTGAAACTCGGGATGCGGCAATTCTCCCCATCATTTCTTCGTCCATATTATCGATTGCTTCGTTATCCTTACCTTTTAACACGTTTGGTGAATCTTTCACGAAATCTCTGAACGTAGTTTCATGTGGATTATCCCCTATAAATTCGCCAACGTTTCTTGAGAATATTTCGACAACCTCTTTTGGAAAACCCAATAAATTACAAATAGGTAAGTCTAAGTTTCCCTTGATGTCAGCAATCTTTTTTTCGAATGTTTCCAATTGTTTGGGTAGATCTGGCCAATACCAGGGTCTGAAGTCATCAGTTTCTCCACCCCACAGCCCAGGATTGTCTAATTGGTCGCTACTAATGTTTAAATCTGCAAATGATTTAGGATTCCCTTCTAATGTCAGGTCGAATATATTGCCTCGAATAAAGTTCAATCCAACAATCAATCCACATCGTGAGTAACAACGAGTGTAATAAGCGACACCCTCTCCAGATGGAATAGGACCGAGTTCAGGTTTTATCAGTTCAAAGTCGATAATGAATATAGAAGCATTATCCAATGACAAAGAATTATCACTCCAAGATTTTCCTTCTCGAAGATCATGTTGTCTATTTTTTAATATTTTCAATTCTTCTAAGAATTTAGTGTCATCTAGAATTTCAACATTAAAAGCTTCTGTAACCACATCTAACTCTTTAAGCCTACCGACGTAAGCCCGTCCAAATTTACTATCATCGTCATAAACCAAAATTGTTTCTTTATCATTCATCCTTTTTCCCTCCACTTTAAGGAAAATGCAGTGTTAAATTCTTTCTCCGGTTCAACGAAAGAGGCTTTACATTCTATATTTGTAGCAATCAAGTCCACGATCGCAAGACCCAATCCAGTTCCACCGTACCCGAGAGCACGCCTTTCTGGAGATATAACAAGCTTTCTGACAAAAGGAGAAAACAGTGATTCGGCATCCTCCAGATTTACTCCTACACCGATATCTTGAATCAATAATTCATGATTTCCATTTTCACTGCGTGAACTTACATCGATTATCTTTTTATCCGAATCCACCATAGCATTGAAAGCATTGATGAATACGTTTTGCAATATCGAACCCCATTCCACTAAAGTCGCATTGGGCAGCTTCAAATCTTTTTCAATCCGACTTGTTTCTATCGGTACTCCCTTCGCTAAGAATTTTACTTGTTCTTTTATTTCATCGACAATCTTTTTTGCTGGGAATCTTTCTTTTTCCTCTATGTTTTCGGTATCGGCCAAGTAGGAAAACAGTGCGTTTGTCGACATCGCTCTGTCAACCCAAGACGATAAGTCCTCCTTTAAATCATTCAAATACTTGCGTAAGTCTTCATCCTCG
>JAFDAE010000344.1 GCA_019314005.1 Deltaproteobacteria bacterium
CGCCTCCTCTGCTTGCTTGCGGTTTTCTATTTCTTGCTTCAGTTGTTGGTTGGCGCTCATCAATTCCGCAGTGCGTTCCTGCACCTTTTGCTCCAGATTGTCACGAGCTTTTTGGAGCGCCTCTTCTACCCGCCTTCGTTCAACAATTTCCCGTTTGAGTTGTTTGTTCGTTTCAGCCAGATTATTGAGAGAGGATTCGAGATCGGACATCATTTTCTTAATAAACATAATGTCCCTAAATACATACATATATCCGACTATCTCTCCGGATGGGCCCGCAAGGAGAGAAGCGTTGACCAGGACGCTGATTTTTTCTCCATCAGCGTTTGTTATGACCGTCTCAACATTAAAAATGTTTTGATTGGTATCGAGCGCCCTCTTGACAAGGCATTCTGTTTCACAAATGTCCGACTTTAAGACATCCTTGCAATACATCCCGATAGCTTCTTGGGGACTGAGCTTGATTATTATATTGCGTCCGGCAAGGAGTGCAAGATTTCAGGCGCACTCACTTGTGTAGACCATTTGATTGTCTTGTTGTTTTTCAAATCCATAACCTTATCTCACCCTGGTTCGCAATCCACTTAAACCTTTTTCAAGTCCGCCTCAAGTCTTGCATCCTTTTCAACAACCTCTATGTATCCCCCATATTTCAGCATCCCGGGATTGACAATGATGGTCTCCCCAATTCTATCGGTTCCTACTGCTTCGTGAATATGTCCGGTAAGGCAAAGCTGCGGTTGATATTTTTCTATAAACGCTCGGACGGCGGTACTCCCTACGTGGGCATCACTACCAACGACATCCACGTTTGTATTGTATGGAGGAGCATGGGGAACCATAATTTTTAAGGGGATGTCCTTTATCTTTTCATAGCCCTTCCGTATAAACGCTTCGATCTGTTCTTCGCTGTATTCAGTGGGAGTATTAAACGGGGTCGGGTTCGATCCCCCCACTCCGAAGATTCCTACTCCTTGAATAATAATGCCATTGGCGTGAAGGTTGATGCCGAGTTCGTCCAGGTAACCGTTTACCTCTTCTTGGTCGAGATTGCCAAGCTGTGCATAGACGCGAGGGTTATATCGTTTAATCGACTCTATAACCTCTTTTGCTTTTCTCGCGCCCGCAAAGTTGGTTAAGTCGCCAGTGATGATAACAGCATCCGCGTCGGACAACCCTTCTATCTTCCCTACATTTCCGGTATGTTCATGGATATCACCAAACGCAATGAGTTTCACGGCCATTCCCTCCGCATTGAAAATAAATCCGAATATCGAATATCGAAATCCGAAACAAATTCAAAATCCAAATATCAAATGTTCAAAACGTCATAGATTCAACGAGTTAGTACTCCAATACATCAATCCTTCAATTCCGAAATTCTCCCATCCCTTACTTTCCTTGTTTCGAATTTAGTATTTCGGGCATTTGAATTTGTTTCGAATTTCGTGCTTCGGATTTCGGATTTTATCGCTCAGAAGAGGTATAGCAATTCCTCAATTCTGCAGTGCCCGTTGACCCTCATCGACAAATTTCTTCACCTTATTGAAATCCTTCTTAAACCGGATCGGCTTTCCGTTCCCATCAGTTTCGTTAGTGTTTGTACAACTATCAACTCCAAAAGGCTGTACCATTTTGACCCCTTCGCAGACATTTTCAGGCGACATTCCGCCGGCGAGAAAAACAGGTATGGAGCTTGTCTGGACCAGTTCTCGTGCTACATCCCAGCCACATGTCTTGCCGGTGATCCCGATAAATCCTTCAACAGGTTCCTTGCCCAACCAGGTGTCGGTGAGAAAATAATCGCTTACAGGTTCAAAGTCTTTGGCGATTTCAATAGTCGGCACACCATTCGGCTTCCCGGAAATGCCGATAGGGATAGAACGCATGATCTGGATATGAGGGAATTTTTCCTTTACAGAATGCTGAAGGTCTATCAGACCGCGGAATGGAATCGGCTTTCCATGCTCGTCGGTCAGCGTCTCGCAAAAATGTATGATATGAGGGTCATAGTACTCAAGGATTTTGTACACGGTTTTCGGTGTGTTAAAAAGAGGTATCAGACTGTTTTTTACCGTTGTTCCTTCAGTGAGACTGACCACTTCTCTTATGGACGAGACCTTCCAGTCTTCTTCACTAAGAATGACACTCCCCAGATGATCGACCCCGAGCTCGATCATCTTTTCCGCTTCCCGGGGGTCCTGTATCTCGTAGATTTGTACGGCGATTTTTGTCATTTCCTTTCCTATGTGTCTCCGGTGGAGAAAATTCATCAGCCTTGGACTCCAGCCACTTATTTATCTTTAGAATCTATGCTGGTGAATTTTAAAGAAAAATATCATAACATTACATGATTGGTCAAGGATATTCAGACGTTTTACAAATTCATCATTCCGCTTGAAAGAAAAATTCCACATTCACTGGAACAAAACTCTCATTTGCGGTATACAAGTTTTGCGAAATCACCCTGCTTGAAAGGAAACAACCATGGCAAAAATAGAGCCTGTTATTGACACACACGCCCACTTAGACGAATTGGAAGATCCGGACGGTGCGATTTTGGAAGCAAAGGAGGCAGGGGTTTCTGCTATTATTGCCGTGGGCCAATCGATGGAATCAAACAAAAAGACCCTGGAGATCGCCCGCCGCTATCGAAGTTATATCTATCCGGCAATCGGGTATCACCCCTGGCTGATTAAAGAGGAGGACGTAGAAGATACACTTGCTGAACTCGATTGTGATCTAAAAGATTGCGTGGCCCTTGGCGAAAGCGGACTTGACTATAAGGCAAAGGTGAAAAAGAAGTTGCAAAAGAGGGTTTTTCAGCGACTCCTTGAACTTGCCGGTAAGCACGATAAGCCGGTCATCATCCATTCCCGTTATTCCCACCAAACCACCTATGATATGGTCAAAGAATGCGGCCTCAAAAAAGCGGTATTTCACTGGTACAGTGGTCCACTGGATGTCCTTGACTCTATTGTGTCTGCCGGATATTACGTATCAGCAACCCCTGCTCTTTTGTACAATCCCTATCACGGCAAGGCAATGGCTGCTGCTCCGCTTTCCAACATCCTCATTGAGACAGACACGCCCGTGACATACCAGGAGCTTAGAGCACGACCCAAACATGTGAGGATTACCTTGCGGGAACTTGCGCGCGTAAAGGGGATGAGTCAAGAGGATGTAGCGCGGGAGACAACGTTGAATGCGAAGAGGTTGTAT
>JAFDAE010000345.1 GCA_019314005.1 Deltaproteobacteria bacterium
ATGGTAAAGGATTAAAAGTTGAAGCTGTACTGAATAAAAAGCAATATGAGAAAGGATTAAAAGTATCAGATTTTCAAATGAAAAAAATAAATCTGGTGAAGCATGATGTATTGCCTCAATGGAATTATTCGCTTATACTAAAAAAAGTTTTAAAAGCATGAATTACAAATACCAATTAATTTATGAGCAAACGCTTAGCAGCCTTACCATCTGATTTTGTACTCTATCCTCCAATCAAAACAGTAGGGCAGCCAACCGTTATTGTCCCCCCGTGAGCGGTCATATCTCCGATTCGGGCGGCGGGCATGCCCCCGATCAGGACAGTCATCGAGCCCTTAACAATCGAGTCAGGTGGGCCCACACAGGTGGCCATGTCACCGACCCTTGCAGCGGGCACACCCCCGATCAAAACCGTTGGACAGCCCGGCGGAAGAATTGGACCACCCACGTGTGGCACCGGTGGCGTCCCTGGTGTTACCATTGGGCACATATGCATATCTCCGACTCTTGCTGCAGGCGGCATAAAACAACCTCTTATGTATGGCGTTCACAATTTCTATGTCACGCTGAACACCGAAATTCCCGGTTCAGCAGCATTTGTGAAAAGTGTAGACTTCTCCTTTCGACTCTTCTTTCACTTCCTTCAAGACGGTATAATCGCCTTATATCACGCGGGCCTGAATAAACCGGTTAGTCTCCTTTTGTACCGGATTTCTTCTCAACTTTCTCTGCGGCTTTCTCAAAAAGTTCCTTGACCATGTTGTTCCGCTTGAGAGAGACATCTGGCCGATTGCAGTGCTTGGCAGCGGCCTTCCAGTCTTTCTTGTCGATGCCTTCTTGGTTCAGTTTCGGCCATTTAGTCTTCAATGCATGGGCCCCCAGGTTGAAGGCCATATCTAGGAGTGCCTCCTGAGCTTCCTCTGGAAAGGTATCGAATCCTGAAAACTTAGAGCGAAGCTGGCTTTTGAAATCTTTGACGTGCGCTCTGAAAAGAGCGTCAATCTCCGTCTCCGGCAGGTCCAGCTTTGTATGTTTCTTGTATGCTGAAGCGATCTTGCCCTTCGGCTGCTTCTTGACGCTATTGTAGTCATCTTCAATCTGCTTCGGAGTAACTTTCGATTTCTTGTCTCTAGTGACGAGGCCCAGCTTCTTAGCTGCATTCAAGTCTATTAGCATGGCACCTATGCCCACAGTGACTTTGCCCTTGGTGTCCAGATACATGTGGGAGACCTTACCTTCCAGCTCAATCGTTCGCTTCTTGATGTCTTCGCAACTCATTTGGTTACTCCTTTTTCTATGGCGTGAGACCTGGAGAGGGTGCCCGATTTCAAAGGTCATACTCCCAAGCAATGCTGAGCTTCCCCACTGCCGATGTTCGCGTCAGCCTAAAGAGCCGGACACTCGTCCATGTTCCTTCACTCAGCCATGCGTCCGCCCTCAACAACACGTCTTGAAAGCCGTCTCCGTCAAAGTCCCCCCATGCATAACCTGTGAGCTGGACTGTCCATCCATCGCCTGTCATTTCGATTTCATCCGGACCTATGACCACGGCCACAATATCGGGTTCGAAATCCTTCCAAGACATGCCCTGCCTTTCGGCTTCTGTGCGACGTTCAACGTCGAAGTCCGAAACGGTAAGGCCTAAACGGGGGGAGAGGTAAGATAGTGCATTTGCGTCCAGTAAAAAACCTGAAAGATAGTCATGTTGCGCAGGGTTAGCCTTTTTCAGCTCGTTAAGCGCAACGCAGCGTGCGCCGGTATACTTCATAACCCTGAACTCGCGATCCGAGACGGTTTCGTAACCTTGCGACCGGAGTTCGAGGTAGGTCCGGCAGTTTTTCATAACGGCCTTCTCAACATGCTCGGATGCCCCTGCCACCGCGGAGGGCCTAACTCTCTCTACCTCGAACGCTCCGTCAAATGGTCTTGATAGGGCCATATCAATGTGGCTCAGACAATCGAGGTCCAATTTCATAGACCATCTAATCCCCCTTGTGCTGCTTGCTATAGCCGACCTTATCGGTTTCACCGAATTTTTGTCGTTAGCATCGATCATTGTCTCCGTCGAACATCCCAGCACAAGTACAAAGACGATGACGGCAGCGTAACATCTGATGAGCTGGGTTGTGTGATTGTTCTTCATGTGCTCCACTGGGTGCATGGAGAAGCTGTTAACTCTCGATACACAAATACGGTGTTCCCATTTACACAGGCTTTTTAGCAATCCTGGCATCTCTCTCTCCGTATGATAGCCGTCGGACAGCCGACAGCAATTGAACCACCATGCGCGATATTGCCCGTTAGCTTACCGGGCATGACCCCATCGACACCTCTATGCATCCAGGCGGCGGAATTGGGCCTCCAACATGAGGAACGGAAGGGGTGCCTGTTACCATTGAGCACATATGCATATCTCCTAATCGACTCCATAAAGCACCTCGATAGATGTTGTTTGAACTCTTGCCTCGCACTGTAATGATGGAATATTGGATTGTTGATTGTAAAAGGAAGTTTGCCATTTATTGACTTCCCTGTCAAGAGAGCTCCTTGCCAATACCCCAGTGTCTCCCATTTTTCTAGACCCATTATGAGCGCAAGCTTCACTACGTGTCCATCATTCCATTATTCCCTGGCCCAGACCTGGATTACCGACTTGGTGGCTCATAATAAGCCGAAGCGCCAGGACAGGCCAATTGCGCAACGAAGCCGGAGCTAACTTGTAGTCAAGATGCGACCCTACATCTCCCTCTCTTGTCTTCCCTTTTGCAATCAACGCAGCTTATGCTTCTTATCTACTTGTTTCTTGTCGCCAGCCGTGTTGTGTCAGCCTGACAGGCCCCCTATGGGCGAAGCCAAGGACTAAAATCATATCTCTCCAGCCAGTATTTGTCCTTCGAGTAAGCCAATACATCCAAATGGGGGTAAGGAGTAGATATCTTGGTTTCCGGCACCACAGGTGTGTGAGTACTGAGCCTGAGGCATTGATTCTTTGCGTCAATACGATAGAGCCTTAGCACATTAGGAAACCTGTCCATCTCAGCAGTGCTTTTCATCTCAACATTTCTGTCCCAAGAAAATAAAAAAGTTTCCGGATCACCACCATCAATGTCTACCGAGGCCTTAGGGTCAACAGCCAAAGTAGCTGACACCCGCCCGTTGCGAGCCATTAACTTGACTCTATCGCCTCCAATGTAGAGCATGCCGTTTCTATCGACGTAGATTCCTTCTTTACCAAGCTCCGCCACCTGCTGCCCAAGAGTCTCGAATACATACCACTTATTGCTGAAAAGCCACAGATAACCTTCCTTCGTAAGAAAAGATCGTTCAACTATGTCGCCCCCTGATGGGAGCATAGACATGGCTTGATGGCCGATGATGGTTCCTGTATCTACCCGATAGCTTACGAGCCAATATTGCCGTGCCGGACTATCCGGCTGTTTAAAACGAACTAATGCCGTGGCCTTATAAGGCCCTGTAGCAAAAACGTTTACGAACATCTCAATGACAGAAGTGGTACTTAAAGTTTCCTGGACTGTGTCGAGAGTCAGGACAGAAAGAAGCCTGCCGTCTGGACTGAATCCCTGAATCCTCCTTACAGCATTTTCCATGATTGAAATTTCTCCTTCCGGACCTATAGCTAAGGCCGTAGGCACAATATCGGACACGGGGTTGGCCCTGTAATAGAGTTGTCCCGGACCGGCACCCAGTTCAAACCAAACGGTCGCCTTCGAGCTTTTGTGCATTTCATTCATTGGCTCCACCACTCCCCCCCCATTACCAGCGGCCTCACCCACTGCAAACGATAGCAATATGACAAATATCGCACTTCTTCTTATCATACTATGCCCAGAAATATGGGCGGAACATCTTATTTGTCGAAAGGTTAATACCCCAGCATTTAAATTTCATCTTAATGACTTTCTTGATGAATTTGTCGTCGTGTGGCTCAACATACCATTCATCCTTGCCATATGCATTGAAAACCATGAATTCCTTCTGTGAGATGTCGGGTGATTCATCAGCCACCCATGCTATGTGCGCCGACGTGATGATGAGATCTGTCTTGTCCAACCATTGTTTTTTCGGTTCATTGTGTTTCGGTATCTTCCGTCCAGTGTGTTTATCTCTAAACCCCTTTGTTTGGCCTCCGTGATGCAGTTGGTGATGAAGCCGGAGCAGTCAACGCCAGTGCCCGGCTGTTCTAAGGCGTCTTTCATCTCACCAAGTCGTCCTGGAAGCTTATCTGGCTGAAGCGGCACATACTGCTCCCAGCAAAGAATATCGGCTGGTCCAGGAGTGTTATTCAGGAGTCCAGTAGCAAAATCGTCGGGCCGATCCTTGGCTCCGATAGTATAGGCAACACCATTAACGCCGTAATTCCCGAAATTTTTTTCGCTCTTCGTCTTGT
>JAFDAE010000346.1 GCA_019314005.1 Deltaproteobacteria bacterium
ATTTGAATTACCCGTACATTTCTAACCTCTCACAGTACCTTTTTTTTTTATTTACAATGACTTAGCACAAACAGGGCGTCATAACCATTTTAACAACCATTTCCGCCCATGCCCGCTTGTATACACCATCAGATGTTATCTATCTCTCGCACCACATGTGATAGGCAGTCTACAGACAGCCACAGCGGGGTCATTGCTATTGCCGTGACAAACATTCCCGACAGAGTAGTTGGGTAGACTTCCACGTCGCAGTAAAATGATATAGCAAGGAACAACGCTGACAGTATGAATGATGCATTAGATGGTGACTTCATATCCCATTCTCCCCGGTGAGTCCGCATGTGTTGCAGGTTTTAGTCATGGGATGTCCGTCAAAAAGAAGTAGTTGACGCAGTTTGGCCGCACTTCATAAACTCAGAAAACAGTATGGCAGGGATGGTCAACATAATTCCCATGTAAGATTGTGATCCGATCAAGTCGCCTATTACTGACATAATGTCAATATCAACAAAATTGAATCTAGGCTTGAATGTGTGGAATATTATCTTTGCTGTCATTGTTTCTCCCCTCCAGGGTAAAATTAGGTGACTCCAGGTATGTCAATGCATCGATCAAATGCGGCCTCCACGCCGCCATAACGATCCTCCCGCTCAACCTCCTGCATCTTCCGGCGCTTTCTCGCTCTCTTCTTGAGCTTCTTAATCACCTTCTTGGGTGAGAGCTTCTTTTTTGATATCCAAATGTCTTCCGCTAGATACTCCACTCCATCCATCCACATGCTATCAATGCGAGCGCCGCCAGCTAGCCCCTTGAATACGTCGCCCTCTTTCGTCACTATGTAAAAATACCGTTTCTTGGCCATCTTGCTGCTCTCCCCAAACCCGCCTGCGTACAATATCCAAGCTTCCCCATACCGATACTTTGACATCTCAACACTCTCCCCTGATCATCCGCCCTATCCATTCGCGCCACTAAAGGTCATGTTTGATTACCCAGTCACGGAAGATAGCGTCGACACCTAGGATTTTATCGTAAGTCGCAAGCGCGGCCATAGATGCTCTGGTTTCATGTGTAGTAGTGGCAGCCGCAGCGTAAGTAGCTTTATGTGCGTGTTCGATGATATCGTAATCAGCGGCCCAACGACGCGCCACGCTAAGTTCTGACTTAGTTGCTTTACCGTCTGCATACAGGCGTGCCACACGTATAGCTTCATGATGCTGCGCGTATGTCACTTGGCCTAAAGCATGGTCGGCAATATCACACGCAAGATGCCGCAACTCACTTTCATACCCAGATAGGTGTTTTAGACACAACATTGCGCCCCGAGTCCCATCCAGCTCAATGACGTCGATCAAAGAGAGTTTATGGCTGTCTGTCTCATCCTTCTTTAAGCGCCCTAACAAATACTCGCAGTTAAAGCCGTCCTGCCTTAGTTTGTCTAACGTAAGGTATCTCTCATTCATAACTTGATCTCCTCAATCATTCTGTTGACCCATTCCAACGGCGTCTCTGCCCCTGGGTCGTACTCCTCAATCCCTGGCCCGTGAAGGCCGTCTGTGGCCCATTGCATTACTGTCAGAGCTGCGGCCTCCATGCGGATCTCTTTTAGCATCTTCTTCATGCCAAGATCTGTCATGAAAAACTTGACATACATTCCCTCTGGGATCGCAACGCATTCTCTCTGCCCGCAAACCGAGCACCTGGCCCACTGCGGCGCTTCTGGCATAAAGCATCGGCACCTCAATTGTCTAGCTCCCCGCGAATCCGCTGGATAGCGTCGATAACGAACAGGGCAGCGAAGCACAGTCCAGCCAATGCCAGCATCCCCATCATAATGTCATGAGGCGTAATGGCGGAAATGGCCTTCCCTATCTGAACCATTAGAGAATCAATCATCTTCTATTTCCCCCAATCGCACCGGTCAGGATTCGCCAGCAGAGCGCGGATATCTTCCACCCGCCACGCGGTCATCATCGGACCCAATTTGACGCTCTTAGGGTATCTCCCGGTTCTAACCCCAGCCCACCAAGTGGCCTTTGAGACAGGGAACACTTTTAGCACTTGCGGAAGGCGGGCGAATCCTGTTTCTGGTAGAGGTTCTACGGCATTGCTTTCGCTTGGCATGGTTAGCTCCTATGTAGATAGCTTTAGACTGAATTACACACTATCACGGCATGTCTGATAGAGTCAAATATTAACTATTTTATTTAGGTGGGGGTTTGGTACGACGATATCAGGCCAATCTGACCCGCCTAGGATTTCTCAGGGCTTTTCCAAACTCACGATCCCAGATGGCCAGCATCAGGCGATTGACTTCTCTCTCGGCCACTCCGGTGAAATCATATTTTTGATCGTAGTTAGATTTTGGCATAAATAGGAATAGGGGGGCAATCCCTCTGCCATCATCCCCGCCGCCTGTCCTAAACCACACCCCCGGCCAGAGTCCTCTACCCCCATGCCTGGTAGGAACAAAGAACTCCCCATCATTCGCTCTTAGAGATGCCAATGCCTGCCTCAAAATACCCACCCCAACATTACCATATCGGTCAGTTCGGAAGGATTTCGCAGGAACTGCCACCTCATTTCTTCGCATCCCATGAAACCGCAACGCCAACTCCATCCTCTTCTGGGTACGGTCTCCGCCTAATATTTGAGTCCTAAGAGTTTTCGCAGCCGGGACACCCTTGCCTCTCGTCTTGTCTGCATGAAAGACTCGGGCTGTTAGATTTTTCTCGGTGGCGGTATTGACTAGGAGGCTGTTTAGGACGTAGGGCTTTGGCCGGTCGAAGACGCTGGCCATTTCTTGGCGCTCTTCTTTTTTGATCTTGAAGACCATCGTGTTGAAGGTTACTTTAGTGGCCGTGATAGCAGCCGGGCTAATCGATAAGAGAGCCAATCTAGCGGCAATTTCGGCCCCCACATAGTATCCCCACCGGTTAGCTCTGCAACGATATTTACGAACGATACGGCCAAGATTAGAACGGCACAAACTAGAATTACGCTCAGGAAGTCCCTTATCGGGCCTTCGTCCACCCCGTCACGTTATCAACCGGATTACAACTCCGGCGGCAATGGCTGAAATCATACTTACAGCCGCTATTCCGAAATACACCCCAACCCCCAATTTAACCCTGTTTTCCGCCTGCTTGGTTATCAGTGAGTTAACCTTGTCGTAGAGGTCTAAGCGATCCCTTTTCAGCTCCGAAACGTCTTGGATCAGAGGGGCGTTTTTTAGGTCGATCAACTCCCTCATTCTGTCAACCGTAGCAGCCCCATCGTTCTGCCGGTCTTCTCTGAGAGACTTAAATTCCTCCTTTAGCTCTCCGCGCATCTCGTGGACATAATCACCCAACTTCTTCAGGGGGCCACACTCTGCCGGTGTGCATTGTCCGTCTTGGCTCATTTCGTCCGGCCTTTCGGTTTTTCAGCGGCGCGCATCATTATTTAACATCCGTTTCTTTTGGTGGTTTAACGCATTCCCCGCACCGACCGCAGCACGGGATTATTGGCGGGTGTTCTGGCCAGCTCCCGGCGTGCCGGGTTTGGTCTTCCTCGCCCTCATCAGGCTTGAGCTTTCTTGGTGTTGGCCTGTCTGGCATTTCTCCTTCCCCTTGATGGTTATTTTTACTGAATCTAGGCAGCCGGTGAGAATCCGCCTCTCACTGTGGTTCCAGCGTCACTTGCTCCCGTTTTATAACCGTTTCCAGTTTCAGCGTGCGTACTGCTAGAGACGCGCCCCTAGCAAAGTTACTGACGACGGTGCTAGACTTGGTCAACTATAACGTCACCTTTTTACGTCCA
>JAFDAE010000347.1 GCA_019314005.1 Deltaproteobacteria bacterium
TGCACGCCATATGTCAGGGCCTATTCCATCTCCTTCAATATAGGCAATTACAGGGAAGTCAGGAATATTTAAACTTCCGTCATTATTTATTGTTATTTTTTTCATATTTTCCATTAATCTACATTCCTTTCGTTAAATTAGCTCTCCTTCGGGCGGATTTTTTTAGCCTTCTACATATTCCATTGTTTCTTGATTACAACCCGGGCAACCTAAAACAGGCATAAAACCTTCATGCTATCTTTAAATTCGACCATTGCAATCTCAACATCAATAATTGCTTTATTGGCAGCCATTTCACATTTACACTGTGAACAACGATAGCTGTATTCCTCCTTTTCGGAGAACATCACCACCACGTTCCTAAGCATCTTTATATTATTTTACTCCAAAACTTACGTGCTGTCCAATTATTACTGATACCAAGTCCTTCACACCTGTTCAAAGAAATATTTTTCCAGTTCTTCCGGCTTTTGAACCAGTTCTTCCGGCTTTTGAACAAAATCCTTTGGAGAGTCAGAAACAAGGACAACATGCCCCTGCACGAGCAGGATAATCTTCGTTGCCCATTTTAGTGCTAATTTAAGATTGTGTTCTACCATGCACACCATTTCCACCTGAAAACTAGCCTGGATATTGTCCAACCTTTCTATAATTTCTTTGGCTGCTTTTGGTGCTAAACCGGCTGATGGCTCGTCCAGAAGCAACACTTTTGGATTTCGCATCAATACCATACTCAAAGCAAGCCCCTGACGTTCACCTCCGGACATAAGGCCTGCTCTGGTTTTAAGCTTTGGCCTTAAGAATTCCATAGCATCAAGCACCATGTTCTTCTGTTTTTCCAATTCCTGTTTACTTAGAAAGTAGCCCCCAAGTGCAAGATTTTCTTCTACGGTAAGTCCTGGCACAATATTTTCTGTTTGTAGCAAGTAACTGATGCCTTTTTTTACTCTGGTTCGCACCGAAGCGCCGGTTATATCTTCGCCAAGATAATTAATAGAGCCATTTCCGGGAGACAACAACCCGATGACTGTCTTTAGCAGAGTTGTTTTCCCGGCTCCATTGGGGCCTATCAGGATAACTTTTTCGCCACGCGAAAGGTTCATGGAAATTTTGTGCAGAATCTGCCTTTTTCCATATGATGCATCAATACCTTCTATCTGAAGTAACGTTTTCATCATTAATGTGCCTACTTACAATCCCAAATAGATCTCTCTTACCTCTTGATCTCCCAAAACATGGTCGGTTCTTCCGAAAAAGGAGATCCGCCCTTCATTCATAAAATAGACCCAGTCAGCAACTTCAGTAACGACACTCATGTTATGCTCTACCAGGACAATCGTTTTGCTCTTGTCTTCTTTGACAACCTTTTTGAGTATGTTAAGCACTCTTTTTATCATTATAGGGTTAAGTCCTGCGGTTGGCTCGTCCAAAAGTAGAAGAGAAAAGCCGGCCGCTAGAATTCTGGTAATCGCAAGGATTTTCTGCTGTCCATAGGAGAGTGAAGACGCAGGTGTGTCCTTCAAATCAGAAAGTCCGGAAAATTTAAGCCAGAACATTACCCTGTCGGCAATGTCTCTATTAAAGGATCGCAAACCTTTTATGCAAAGAAATGGAAACCATGGTGTCTCTGACCTTTCGCTGTAGCATGCCGAAGCGACATTTTCGAAGACAGTAAGGTTTTCAAATACTCTCACATCTTGAAAGAGTCTTCCGATTCCTTTGCGGGCAACCCGGTAGGGTGGGAGAGCATCTATCTTTTCTTTCCGGTATAATATATTTCCGGTATCTGGTTTCAATTCGCCGGTAATAAGATGAAATAAGGTGGTCTTGCCGGCTCCATTGGGACCGACCAGGGCGGTTATTCTGCCTGGAAGAAATGTCGCGGTCACCCGGTCAACAATCTTGAGACCGTTCATCGCCTTGCTTAGATTTTTAATCTTCAGCCCTTCTGTTCTCATCGGGACAACACTCCATTACTCCCCAACTCCATCATTACCATTCCCTTCTACCTCACCATATATTTTCCCGTAATTCCCTGTGGTCTGAAAAACATTAAGAGAATTAAAGTGAGACCGTATATCATTTGCCTTACATTAGCCGCTACAGCATCGGGCAAACCGAGGAATCTCAAAGCCTCTGGTAAAAGGATTACAAACACAGTTCCAACAAAGGGGCCGATTCTATTCCCTGTTCCTCCAACAAGCAGTACCGTGAGTAAAAAGATACTCTCATCAAGAGTAAATGAAGTTGGGTCAATATAGGTGACATACGTGGCATACAAGCTGCCTGCCACAGATGCAGTCATACCGGAGATGACAAACGCATAAAGAAAGAGATGCACCGGCGACTTGCCAAGCCCCTCGGCTGCCATCTCATCATCTCTGAGGGCTTTGAGCGCAAGACCGAAGGGTGATCTGTAGATTATGAATAAGACTACCGCTATTAAAATAAGAAAAGCCCACACGATAATTAGATACTCCGGAAGAGTTGTAAACTCGTATCCCCCTATTACAGGCCTTGGAATTCCAGGGATGCCATAAGGTCCCCTCGTGAGATCAACCCAGTTGTATAGCACAGTAAAGACAATCATCTGAAAGCCGAGCGTTACAATTACAAAAGAGTCACCTCGGAATTTCAGTGCTGGAAAACCCACTATCAGTGCACAGATGCCGGTGATTAATATCGTGAGCAGGATAGCCGGAAGGAAAGGCAATCCGCACTTTATCATCAGAAGTGTGCAAGCGTACGCCCCGATACCGTAAAACACCGCATGGCAGAGAGAAAGAAGCCCGCCGAATCCCACCACCAGGTTCAGCCCATAGCTAAGAATCAGATAGATCCCTATCATTATCAAGAGATGCAAGATATAATTCATTATCTCTCTTCCCTTCGTTTCTTAGGGGAAAACAGACCCTGTGGCCTGAACAACAGTGTAACAATCAGGATGCCAAAGGTGATCAGATCGTTCCATCTTGCAGAAAACTGCCACACAGCAATGCTCTGGAGTACAGCAAGCAAGACGGCCCCTCCGATCCATCCCCTGTATACATCTACACCACCCACAAGTACTGCAACTGCTCCGGTGAGAAGGGCATGCATTCCGACATGAGGATCAATGCCGACATCCAGTGCAACCAGAAGTGATGCAATGCCCGCAAATACCGAACTGAGCGCAAAAATCAGCATCCTCATCAACTTATAGGGCAAGCCGAGCACCATAACAAGGTCGGGCGTTTCGCCCATAGCCCATATGCCCTTCATTAAATTATTTTTTCGTATGATAA
>JAFDAE010000059.1 GCA_019314005.1 Deltaproteobacteria bacterium
TTTTCGTCAGGCAAGGAAGACGAGAATTTTAACCTGAGGAATACATTATGTATTTTGATGATTAAAATTTGAAGCCTGACACCGCATCACGGGAAAATGGCAGTTGTGCAAAGGTCTCTAATGCCATTAACTTAATGATCAAATTCCCCAATTCCTAAATCCCCCAATCCCTAAATCCTTTTATACATGAACATCTTGCTCTGTAATCGGATGCGTACCATAATAGACGGAGCCTTCTTTTCCGTCAATACTTAAAAAGTCTCCGCTTGCTATTGAATGTTTGTTAATTATAGCGCGCTTTTCCTGTTCCAATACCGTTAATTTGCGGCAACCGACCACGCATGTTTTCCCAAGATGATGCGCAACAATCGAGGCATGTGACGTCGCCCCCCCTCTGGAAGTAAGAAGCCCGTCGGCGGCGGATATCTCTCTAACATCGTCAGGGACGGTATCGGGCCGTATCAAAATAAGTCGTGTCTGTGGTTCATGGAGTCGGAACCACTTGATCTCATTCAGGGTAAAGACCGCTTTTCCGCTCAGCGCTCCTCCGCATACTCCTACCCCTTTTGCAAGTGATGACTTTTTCAGCTCGTTTGTGACCACAAAGTGTGGAAAGGTCTGTATTTTCCCGACAACCATATCACGGGATTGTAATATGTGCAGTTTGTCAGCGCTATTCCCTTCAAAGGTAAATTCTATTTCCTGAGCAGTCCAGTTGTTTTCATACACGAGCGTTTTTGCACTCTCACGAAGCATATGAAACACTACTGGAAAAGCTTCCTCTAATGACGGATCCTGCTGTCTTCCTTCAGCCCCTTTTTGTTCTATTGATATCGGCTGGGTTTGTACAAGACCGGCAACCACATCTTCGCCTTGACCTCCGATAGTGTAATCACCCCATGGAATTATTCGGTCTACGGATTTATTAATGTTATGGGTAAACAAGACCCCTGACCCTGCCGAGGTGGTCAGGTTCCCAAATACCATTTCCTGGACAATAACGGCTGTTCCCCAGTTGTCTGAGATCCCCATAATCTCACGATAAGCACGGGATTTGGCAGAATGCCACGATTCAAAGACCTGGTGGATTGACTGTAGCAGCTGTTCCTTGGGATCATCAGTAATTTTTACCCCTGTGGCCTCCACAGCTTCTCTGTACTTCAGGGCTAATGCGCGCATCTGGTTGGCTGTAAAGCCCCGTTTCCGAACGACCTTATGCCGGGTCTTATGTTCCACCATTTGCGCATGAAATGTTTCCCTCGGGATGCCGAACGACATGCCCCATGACTGGAGGAAACGCCTGTAATTATCCCAGGCAAACCATTCCTGCCCTGTTTTTCGTATAAGGCCTTCTGCTATTTCCTCATTGATGCCTACATTAAGGAAGGTATCCATCATGCCCGGCATTGCGATGGCCGCTCCGCTTCGAACGGAAAAAAGGAGAGGGTTTCCCGGATTGCCGAACTCTTCCCCTGTCTGTTCTTCAATCTCCTTTACGTGTCTATAGATATTTTCAACAAGGTCCTTCCGTGCGTGCCTGAAGGAATTTATAACGCGCCGGCATCGAAAGACCTCTGTTGTGATAATAAACCCGAAAGGTACGGGCAGTGAAAGATCATTCAGCCTGACTAAATTGTATCCCTTGTTTCCCAGGTATATCTGATCCTTGATAAATGGGGGGGGGTGGTCAATGCCGGCAATGGCCTTCCCCGGGTCGTAGCTCAGCAAAAGATCAAGGTCTTCGGCGGACAATTGCTCAGATTGATCATTCAGGGCATGGATAACTCTGCTGATAAAATTATCAAGATACTGAAACCCAAAGGTGCCGGCGATCAGATCCCGCATAAAGGTTTCAGATATCTTATAGGTCCGTTCGTCAGAGGTCTGTTCGCCTTCCCCCATACGATATTTTGGGAGGAGGAATTCGTCGCAGGTCTGCCGAAGAATTATCTTAAGATTATCTTCATGGATGTTTCTATAAAAAGTTGTAAGGATATCCTGTTCCGCATCCGCAACTCCCTGGAATATATCAACATACTGGGTAAAAGTGAATCTTCGTACCTCCAAGGCCCTTACGAGGAGTTTAGCGTGGCGTTGAAGTCGCTTGGAAGCTATCCCGTCGAGTTCGAGCGCTTGCACAAAAAGATGTATAATGTCACTGATCTTAAAGAAGGTGTCTCTTGTAATAAACTGAAGGTTGATAGAATTGATCAGTTCCTCGAATAGAAGGTTGGCATAGTTTTCAAGGCGTAGAGTAAGGCCAAGAGCGTCAAATTTTCTTTCATAATACGTTCCATACATGGACGGGATATCTGCGGCGATGTGCCGTTTGTGGTATATTGCCTCTACCCCCTCTGAGGGCTCCGGCGAAAGGATTAGTCTCTTTAAAAGCTTCAGGTAATTTAATATCCCCTGAAGTTTTTCTACCACGTTTTCCCGCTTAATAGCCTTCTCAAGAGTGTCTATATGGGGAAATCCTTTATTTTTTGCAATGCTTAAATGGGTCCCTATATCCCTATGGGCCAGGTTGTACTTTTCATTCAACAGCCTGTATAATCGGAACAGCAATGCCACACGGGCACGATCCTGCTCAGGTCCTTTTTGCAGACCGGAGATCAACTTTTTCCCTTGCTCAGGCGAAAGCTCCAGAAGATCTTTTGGCTTTTTGACTTCTCGATTCTCAAAGAGCTCGGTGACTACCTCGTGAACGCCGTCTACATAAACTCCATAGCTCGGGATGTGCCTGTACAGTTCAGGAGGAAGGAATGGAGCAAGGAATGTCTTGTCGCGAGTGAGCCAGAATGTGAAGATCGCCGTGGTAAGATGAATAAGGAGGTTATGACTCTCTACATGGCATTGTTTTCTTAGGAAATGGATCAGGATGTCTCCCCGGTTCACGACCTCATCTATCTCTGTAGACACATCTCGAAGGGCGCCTTCAGCCCCGATTTCATTAAAGTAGACAGGAAAGAGCTTGGTAACCTGCTTTATCAGGTTATATACCGGCTTAATATCGCTGTCGAGGAGGCGCGTCACATCTTTTTGAAATAGATCCGTGTCCTTAATGACCACCCCTTCCAATTTTAAGTATATGATAAGCGACGAAAGTAGCCGACGACACCATTTGGGGGCGTTTTCAATAATGTCGAGCCATACCCTGATATTTAAAAGATGTACGGGATTAGGGGTCATTGGCGCATCAGGTGAAGTCTTGCCAACTTCGGGCCCCTCGAACCCAAGAGAGATGGTGTGACGGATAAAGAGATCTACCAACTCACTCTCGTCACCTTTAAACACCGCTTTGCCTATGTTCTGTGTTGTCTGAAGCGCGGTTTCAGGATACTTGTGGATATTCTTCTTCAATATATCAAAGGTCTTGGCTAACAATATCCCGGGTGTTTCACTCGTATGGTTTTGAATTATATCGGAAAGCGATTCATTTATACGGCGAAGGGTCTCCTCGTGAATAGAGGAGAGACCGGTTATCGCCATGATCTTGAGAAGTATGGAGATCTGGTTGATATAAGAGAGCCTGTTGTCTGTCTCTTCTTTTGCAATCTGATCCGGAAGATCTCTAAATCCTTTCATGATTTGTTGAAAGGACGGAAGTTCCAACAGCTTCGCAAGGGATTCGGCAGAGCGGTGCTTCTTATTGATATGTTCAAGTTGCTCTAACAGATCCTTAAAATGGGAGTGGGACACTGGTTGAAGAACCTGCTGAAGTCGCTCCTCAGGAATAGATGTTGTCCTTTTTTCAACAAACCATACAGACAGGTCATCTTCCCGCGCCCAGTATTCGTAACATTGCTTGAGCGAACGGATAAGGAGTGCATTAAAGACCGAAAGATCGAATTCTTTCGGCGCATTTGTAAGCAAGAGTCTCCCTATGCGATGCAGCGGGTAAAAGCTGGTAACAACAGAGAAAAAGTTTTCGTCCGACAGTCCGTGGAGTTTTTCAAAACAGTGGATAAGCTGGGGCGCGACGCGTTGGAGCATATTCTTGCTGCCGGCGAGTTTTTCCAAATAAAGGAGCGTATATTCCACGGCATTTTGACGCTGGCCGGCATCGGTGAGACATCCTGTTGCTTCCAGAAATATTTCGCATATAACGGCAACAACCTGAGGGGCGCTTTTGTCCTTTTCATAGACCGAAAAATTTTTAAGGGCATACTTTTTCAACTCAACAATAATGAAGTGCCAATTTTTTAGGGGATGACTCAGTTCATAGAGAAAGGATTCGGCTTGTGCGTGGAGCCCGGGATATGACTGAATGACCTCAAGAAGTGGTCTGCATTTCGCGCCTATTGTGGGAGTGTAGGCGGTCTCCTCCAGGTTGCGTCGGAGCGCCTCTGAGTCAAATCTTTTATCGGAAAGCGTCTCTTTTGGTAACATAAGGTTTCAGGTTTCAGGTTTCAGGTTTCGGGTTACGGGTTGCGAGTTACCAATAATTCGCCTGCCAGCGAGGCATGCTGTTTGGATCAATCCGCAATCCGCAATCCAAAATCCGCACTCGCTTACCTGCGAGCATTACCACCGGGTGCTCAATGGCGGCATGCATTTTTTTGTGCTTCCCTGCCTCCCTTTTCCAGCCGTTCGAGCAGCCTGGTCCACCAGCTTTTTCTTTCCGGAGGCCTGGTTGAATCTTTTGTAGATAATTTTTCTGACATCTATCTTCTGTCCTCTGACATCTAACACCTAACACCTAACACCTAACACCTAACACCTGACCTTTCATATCATGTTATTACAAAAAAAGTAAAGCTGTACATTTTGCATTTGCCCCCTTTTTATGTTATTACAAATCCTTATTGAATAAAAAGTTATATCCGCAGATTTCACAGATTTTCGCAGATTTTTATTTAAATATTTTAGGCTCTTTCTTGAAATCTGCGTAATCTGCGGATTGCTTAGCGTTGCTCTTTGGCGCAGTTAGCTATCCAAACTTCTAACTTTTAACTTCAAACTTCAAACTTTTAACCAGCTGGACTTCATTATGAAATCAATTAATGTCGGATTATTGGGATTTGGTACTGTGGGCGCCGGAATGGCTAAGATACTCATTGAAAACGGCCCCATTATTGAATCCCGTCTGGGAGCTCCTCTTGTCTTAAAGAAAATCGCGGATCTTGATATCACCACGGACCGCGGGGTGGCCATACAGCCTGACATTTTAACCACGGACGCTTCCGAGGTATTGAATGACCCTGAAATCGATGTTGTGGTGGAGCTGATCGGAGGATATGAGCCTGCGAAGTCTTTTGTCCTTCAGGCTATTTCAAACGGCAAGCATATTGTCACTGCAAATAAAGCGCTCCTTGCAAAACATGGGAATGAGATATTTGCCGCAGCCGCAAAACACGGCGTGGAGGTCGCGTTTGAGGCAAGCGTGGGAGGTGGGATACCCCTGATTCATTCTATTAAAGAAGGGCTGGTCGCAAATCGAATAAAAACGCTTTTCGGAATCCTGAACGGCACCGCCAACTATATCCTTACCAAGATGACGGATGAAGGCGCCACCTTTGAGACCGCATTGAAGAGGGCACAGGAAAAAGGGTATGCCGAAGCAGATCCCACCTTTGACGTGGAAGGGATCGATACCGCCCACAAGTTGGCCATACTTATGATGATTTCTTATGGTATACCTATTAACCTGGATGCTGTATATACTGAGGGCATTTCAAAGATAACTCCGCTTGATATAGAATTTATCCAACAGTTCGGTTACAGGATCAAGCTTCTCGCCATTGCAAAGGACACAGGGGATGCGGTGGAGGCAAGGGTTCATCCCACGATGATACCCGCAGAGAGTATGCTTGCCAATGTGAACGGCTCCTTTAACGCGCTTAGCATTACCGGAGATATGGTCGGAGATATCCTTTTGTACGGCCGGGGGGCCGGAAGGATGCCGACCGGAAGCGCGGTGGTAAGCGATCTGGTTGATGTCGGCAGAAACATTCTATATGGCGCTGTCGGACGATCTCCGGCAATAGGGTGGCAGACAAGCGCAGTTTGCGATAGGCGTATTAAAACAATTGATGACCTGGAGACCCGGTATTATTTTCGTTTTACCGCGGTAGACAGCCCTGGCGTCCTTTCAAAGATAGCAGGTGTGCTTGGCGCCCACCAGATCAGCATAGACTCGGTGCAGCAAAAGGGTAGAGTAACGGGAGGCAGCGTCCCTATTGTAATGATTACCTACAAGGCCCGGGAGGCTGATGTTCGCAAGGCGCTTAAGGAGATTGATGGCCTCCCTGTGGTTCAGGGCGAAACCATGTTGATAAGGATTGAGGGGAATTTAGGGATTGAAGATTGAAGATTTACGATTGAAGATTGAAGGAATTCTGTCACTTTTTAAAAAGGCAGAGCGAAGCGATTCCACAAATCGACAATCATCAATCGTATGTCCAATGGCCTCTAACCAATAACCAATGACCAATAATATGAAATACGTGATCCTCCTTGGTGACGGCATGGGGGACTATCCCATTGATTCGCTTGGGGGCAAAACCCCCCTTGAGGCGGCCAAGACCCCTAACATGGACTGGATCGCCGGACATGGCGAGGTAGGCTCTACCAGGACCATCCCGGATGGATGTGAAGCAGGTAGCGATACGGCAAACCTGAGCATATTGGGGTACAACCCGCAGGATGTGCTCAGCGGAAGAGGTCCTCTTGAGGCGGCAAGCCTTGGCGTGAAATTAGCGCCGGCAGATGTGGCATACAGGTGTAATTTGGTAACCCTTTCGATCAGAGAGGGGACCTTTCTGATGGACGACTACAGCGCAGGCCACATCTCTACCGAAGAGGCGCGTATACTTATTGAAGATCTGGATCGCAAAATAGGAAGCGACATATTCCGATTTTATCCGGGCGTGAGCTACCGTCATATTATGGTCTGGCGGGACGGAAAAATCGATGTGGACACCACGCCCCCCCACGACATTATTGGCCGGCCCGTTCAGGAGTATCTGGATCGGATCAAACCCCACAAGCGTCTATTGGAGCTGATGCAGCAAGCCGCTCTTGTTCTGAAAGATCATCCGGTGAACCGGAAAAGAATAGAACGAGGAGAAAAACCGGCAAACAATGTGTGGTTCTGGGGCCAGGGACATCCCCTCACAATACCCCTGTTTAAGGAAAAGACCGGGTTGAGCGGGGCGATGATTTCAGCGGTAGACCTCTTAAAAGGGATCGGTGTATATGCGGGACTTGATGTGATCGAGGTTCCGGGAGCAACCGGCTATCTGGATACGAATTATGAAGGGAAGGCAGATAGTTGTCTGGAGGCGCTGAAAAAGGTCGACTTCGTCTATCTCCACGTGGAGGCGCCGGACGAGGCAAGCCACGGCGGCCTTTTAGATGAAAAAATTCGCGCAATCGAGGCATTTGACGAGAGGGTGGTAGGCCGGGTACTAAATGGATTAAAGAGATTTAACGACTTTCGTATCATGGTGGTGACTGATCATTATACGCCTATAAGCGTTAAAACACATACCCGCGAACCAGTCCCCTTTGCCATATATAGTACGGATGGAAATCGTTCCGGGATACCCGGAGGGTTCAATGAGAAGACAGCGAACAAGGGCATCCATATAAAAGAAGGATTTCGGTTGATTAAGCGATTAATTAGTGAACAAAAAACGGATTAACCGCAGACTCACGCAGACTGCCGCAGACATTTTATTCGGCCGACTTGGCCGAACAAAAAATGCATTCGCTTCGCGAAGGGAATCAAAACATCCAAAGACTGAGATAAAAAGGATGGTTTTAAATTTGCCCAAAGGGCATGACACTTAATATCCGGCCAGGTCGGCCGGATATTAGTCTGCGTCTGTCCGCGTGGGTCTGCGGTTCCGACAAAACCTTTATATCCTAATTTCTAAACCATCTCCAGCCGTATTTTCCTCCTCTGCTCGATCGGCAAAAAAACGTAGAACTTAGTCCCTACCTCCTGGGTAGACTCCACTGTGACGCGGCCTCCATGGTCTTCTATAATCCTCCGTGTCATTGCAAGGTTTAATCCGATTCCTTCATTCTTTCTTGTAAAAAAGGGGTCAAAGATGTAGGGAAGATCGATCTCTGCTATGCCGCATCCATTGTCCTTGATCGTAAGCACAGCACATTCATCTTTAATGCCTGAGCTGATAGCGATCCTGTCACCTTCGGAGAGCACATCAATGGCATTGTCCATAATAACAGTCAGGGCCTGCACCATGAGATCATTGTCCAAAAAGAGTTCAAGATCCTTTACATTATCGATATCGATATCCAATACGATACCCTTTTTTTCTCTCCTTTTTTCAGCTATCAACAGCGTTTCCCGGAGTACATCTGACAGCTTGCCCAGGACCATGCTCGGACGCGGGATCTTTGAAAAGGATTCAACATTCTTTACGATCTTTTCGAGGCGTTCTATCCCCTCGCTTATATGGCTATAATATTCATCGGTTACATCTGATTTTTCGCACTTGTCGTAAAGCCGCCTGACAAACCCTCCTACGGTCATGAGGGGATTTCGGATCTCATGCGCCACACTGTCGGCCATCCTTACTATGTCGAATATCCTTTTTGATTCGTTGTACTTTTTCGCCAGCAATTTTAACTCGTCGATATCTTGTATCACGATCATAATAAGCTCTATTCCCTTTTCCACGTCGTGATAAAGACAGGTATTTATGTAAGCAAAAAAGCAACTTTTGTCCTTTCTGCACATCTTCAATTCCCCTTCAAAGGAATTGGATTGCGTGGTGAGGTTAAGGATATTTTGATAGAGATATTTACGGTCGTCCTCCAAAAACAGCCGCGATAGATTCTTTCCTATAAGATCAGATCGAGAATAGCCAAACATGTCCTTTGCGGATTCGCTAAAAGAGACTATTGTCCCATCCTTTTCGATTACGATAAATCCGTTTCTGCTGATATCTATAGTATTTTGAACCGGTTGATAATGTTTGGTCACTTTTTCTTCCATGCAAAACCTTCCTGTGATCCGAGTAACTTAAACCTGAGTTGAGCGATTTTTGAGGAAGAGATGTGCCAATATCTTGATGTAGCAAGGTTTGCGAAAACCACAGGCATACCCGTGGATATGTCGAGGATTTTCGCAAGCCCTTGATGCGCAAGAGATTGGTGCAGATCGAGTCAAAAATCGCTCAATTTAGGTTTAACTAACTTATATAAAATACATCATAAAAATGCAATTAAATTTAGGAATTTAGGAAATTAGGAATTTAGGAAATTAGGGATTGAGGAATTATGGAATTTGGGGATTTAGGAATTAAGTTACAAATTTTGTCAGCAAAATCCCCTTTTTTGGTAATTATCGCAGATGCACGATGTAAAGAGACAGGTGCGACCGAAAGGCGTCGTCGTTTTTTATACTTTATTTTCAACCTATTACATCATCAAATAGCTTGAGGATGAAGTGGTACGTTTTTTGGCACACCCCTTGCCTTAAGTATAAGCAAAACGGAAACAACCTATAAAGGTGGTTAATCTTTTCAAGTTAACGGAAAGGGTGAAACTTTTAAACAGAAAGGGGGACAAAATGAAAACGACAGGAAAGAGTTTTTTAGTGGTTTTTATTGGAGTGATTTCCTTGCTTATCGCAGGAGGCACAGGTTATGCGGGGGTACTCGGGTTGTGCAGTAATTGCCATACCATGCATAACTCGCAAGGTGG
>JAFDAE010000348.1 GCA_019314005.1 Deltaproteobacteria bacterium
CAATACCAGCTTGGTCTCTTCCTGAATCCTGAATTTCTCGGTTGTAAGAATCTCGCTAATCTTGCTCTTGCCGCTTACCTCCCTAATGGCCGCTTCCGCGGCGGCGCGGACCGCTTTTTCCGGTTGCGCTATATTAAAAAGATATGCTGCCGCATCGTGGATTCGGTACTGAACAATAAATTTTATGTCTATGATATTCTCATCACCGGTAAGCATGAGCGATTCAATGGGGACATCCTTGTACCGCGCGGGTGGACCGGCGCTCACTGTCCTGAAACCGATCTCCATTCTCCGCACCTTGGTGACCTTTGGCGTCAGGGCCGTCTCAATCGGTACCGGCAGGTGATAATGGGGCCCGGGGCCAACATCATAGACCACCTTTCCGAAACGTTTTACGACCCCCACCTCATCAGGCTCCACAATATATATACCGGTCAATAGCCACCCCACTGCAATGATCGCTATAATAACGGCTACGCCGGGCAGCTTCATCTGTTTAAATTTTTTAACAAGCTCATCTACCTGCGGAGGAGTTCCCCCGCCTTGAGTTTGTCGCTCCTTAAGTTTATCCCAATCCCAGTTCATCGTTTACTCCTCAAATAATATTTACGATATCCCACTCTCTCACCACAGCACATGTAATGAGATCTTATTTTTTAAGGCTAAAAATACTGAATTTTTGCCGCAAGAAAGTTTGAAAACAAATTATGCCCGGCAATCATGGAGTTTTTAGAAAGGCACTATAAAAGTATAGAATCTACGCACTGTTATTATTAAAAGGGTAAGTATCTCAATAAAGGTATTGAGTCAAGTAAAAAGGATAAGGTCAGGGGGCAGAATAAATTGGACTTTTTACGACGCCATCATGGTTGACATTGAGACTATGCTTATATAGTCTCCACCCATGCGAAGACCTGTGCGCAAGAAGTTAAAGAAGCCCTTACAGATCGGGGATGTATTGCGGGACGCTCTGAAGGCATCCAAAATCAATATTAATCTTGACACATGTAAGCTATGGGATCTTTGGGATAATACCGTAGGTCCGGCAATCGCCCGCAACGCGCAGCCCGATGTACTAAAAGGGAGTCTCTTGATTGTCCATGTTGCAGGAGCGCCGTGGATGCATCAGTTACAATTCATGAAGGAAGAGTTGATTGAGCAACTGAATAAAGCGCTGGGGAAAAAGACTATTTCTGATATAAGGTTTAAGATAGGACCGTTGTGATTCCGATAGTATAGACTTTGAGAAAAAGATCTTGATTTTTGGATAGAGCATATGAGTTAAATAAATTCGAAAACCGAAGCACGGCACGCAGTGAAGCGTCAGCGCTCAATTCGAAACAAATTCAAATGACTAAAATTGAAAATCCGAAACAAAAAAATCGCGAAATTAAAGAATTAGTGTACTTGATTAATAAATACCTAAACCTCCCAGTCTGTAATGTTTTGAACATTTGATATTTGCATTTTGGAACTTGTTTCGGATTTCGATATTCGTATTTCGGATTTGAGCCTTCATATCATCTCAAAACAGTCTCATCCTTCTGGTCTTTACTTAAGCATCTCCTGTACTTCCCCCGTATAACTCCCGTCCCTGTTATATATAATAAACGGACGGTCTATCTTCATACCCGGCCTTCCCCCCTTTCTTCCTTCCAGAATCACCAATTTAGCCTCTGAGTCAACATAGGAATAGACCGTTCGTAGAAGCTTTGGTTCGAGACCGAACTTCCTCATCCCATACAACAGGTCGGTTAAACGCTGTGCCGGGTAAATTATAATGATGCAGCCTACCTTTTTCAAAAAAAAGGCGCTGGTTTCAAGTATATCGTGCAGACTGGTCTTTATCTCATGACGCGCAATGGCCCGCTGCAGATTTGGATTCACACGTCCTGAACCGGTCTTTCTGTACGGCGGATTGCTGCAGACAAGATCGATGCTTCCCGGAGGCAAGGCCCCTTTAAGTTCCTTTAAGTCTTTATGATAAATGGTGATAAGATCATCCATATTGTTCAATCGGACATTTTCTTTAGCTATTTCAGCCAAATCTTTTTGTATCTCGACCCCTATAATATGTTTAATCGATTCTCTGTAGGCAAGAATAAGAGGGATAACCCCGCATCCGGTCCCTAAATCAAGAACAGTATCCGTAGCCCTTGGCCTTATGTGGTGCGCCAGCACAACCGCGTCAATAGAAAATCGGTATCCTGCCGCGTCTTGCACAACCTTGATACGGCCACCGAACATAGAATCTAATGTCTTTGCGTCTTTCATATGCGCACAACAGCCCTGATTTTTACACTTTACTTTACATAATTTTTAAGGTATAGACACATTTACATATCATAAGATGAGACCTTTGCAAAAGTCTCAATGCCCTTTTGATAGGAAGTCCTGAATTTTTTTCATTTTAAGTCGGATAGGAGAGTACGATATGGATACACCTCGAAGAATAGGTTCGGCGATTGATTTTGGCGTTCCCGCCATTGTCGGCGGAGGCTTGATTCACTATTTTTCCGAAAGCTGGCCGGCGGTCGTGATCTTTGAAATCCTCCTGCTGATTATAATGATTTCCGTCATATCCAAGAAGGAAGCCTAACAAAACTGGAAGAAGTCCAACCTGGGTTTATTCTGAGACCGTTGAAAAACGTAACATTTTTTCAAAGGTCTCATTCTCAAAACAGAGTCACATCCGCCGGTTTTTTGATCTCCTTCTGGACGCGCTCGAGATATTTTTGTTCCTCAATAGCAATTTTCAGGTAGTACCTGGAACGAACCCTCTTTAAGAATACGCCGCCCGAATCCGTGTGGAAAAAGATGCTTCTGGAGTCATAACCTCCTATGTCCTGACGAATGATCCTTATCCTTTCTAC
>JAFDAE010000060.1 GCA_019314005.1 Deltaproteobacteria bacterium
GACCGCTTCGAATTTGACCGGATCTTTCGGTCGTGCAAAAAAGCTGTAAATATCTTCCAATGTTCTCTCCTTTATTTGTCCTTCTCTTCAAGCTGCACATTTAACCCAAGGCTCTGAAGCTCCTTGATCAGCACATTGAATGACTCCGGCAAACCTGGTTCCAGTGTATTGTCACCCTTGACAATCTTTTCATACATACGAGTTCGGCCTGCTACATCGTCCGATTTCACGGTCAAAAATTCTTGCAGTGCATAGGCGGCCCCATAGGCCTCCATAGCCCAAACCTCCATTTCACCAAGGCGTTGACCGCCGAACTGGGCTTTGCCGCCAAGAGGTTGCTGGGTTACCAGCGAATAAGGCCCGATCGATCTCGCATGAATCTTGTCATCAACCAAATGATGCAATTTCAGCATGTACATAATCCCTACCGTCACTTTATTATTAAACATCTCGCCGGTTCGACCGTCATAAAGGGTGGTCTGCCCGACAGAGGGAAGCCCAGCCTCCTTGAGAAGCTTTTCAATCTCCTTTTCAGTCGCACCGTCAAAAACCGATGTTGCCAAATGGACTCCATTGCGATAACAAAGCGCAATATTTTTCAGTGCTTCATCATCCATGTCGTCTATCGTGGCTTTCATCGATTTCGATGTAAAGATACGTTTCAGTTTTTTCCTTATTAGTTCGAGTTCCGACTTCTCAAATAAATTGTAAATCTGCTGGCCCAAGCCTCTGGCCGCCCATCCCAAATGGATTTCCAATACCTGCCCCACATTCATTCGTGAAGGGACCCCCAACGGGTTTAACACCATATCTACCGGCGTGCCATCTTCAAAATAAGGCATGTCCTCTTCAGGAAGGATTCTCGAAACAACTCCCTTGTTTCCATGACGACCTGCCATCTTATCCCCCACCGAAAGCTTGCGTTTCATAGCGACATAGACCTTTACCAATTTGATAACACCAGGGGGGAGTTCATCACCTTTCTTCAGGCGACTTAATTTTTCTTCAAACACCATTTTAACAAGATCAATTTGTTCTTTATAACCATCCAATAGCTTCGATACCTTCTCAGCTATATCATCATTTGGCAGTGCAACTCGACCCCAATTTTGCATAGGGATAGAATCTATATCAGAAGCAGTAATTTTTGCCCCCTTCTTTACCACAACCTTGCCGCGATCTTTGACGGGAGCGCCACATTCCTGTGCGATCAAAAGCTCTTTAAGCCTTTCTCGAATCGATTCTTCTATAATCTTAAGCTCATCGTTCCGATTTTTTTCGAGTCGAACGACCTCCTCGTTTTCAACCGATTTTGCACGACTGTCTTTTTCCACTCCCTTGCGTGAAAAAACCTTGGCATCAATTACAATTCCGGAGATTCCAGGGGGAACTCGAAGGGACGTATCTTTGACATCACCGGCCTTTTCTCCAAAAATTGCTCTCAAGAGTTTTTCTTCCGGAGAAAGTTGTGTCTCCCCTTTTGGGGTAATTTTGCCTACCAATATATCTCCAGAGCCCACCTCGGCGCCAATCCGAACAATCCCACTTTCATCCAGATCTTTTAATGCGTCCTCCCCCACGTTCGGTATATCCCGCGTGATCTCTTCCTTGCCGAGTTTTGTATCCCGGGCAACGGTGTCAAACTCTTCGATATGAACCGATGTAAATACCCCATCTTTGCTCAAGCGTTCGCTAACCAGTATAGAATCTTCAAAATTGTAGCCCCCCCATGGCATGAAGGCAACCATGATATTCTTTCCAAGAGCGAGTTCTCCCATTTCAGTGGCAGGACCGTCAGCAACAATATCTCCTTTTTTAACGCGGTCACCCTTCCGAACAATCGGTTTGTGGTTAAAACAGGTGTTCTGGTTTGATCTGTTGAATTTATTTAACTTACAAATTTCAACTTTCGTTTTTGCACCATCCCCTTCTACTGAATCATAGCGCAATACTATTCGGGAGGCATCCACATCCATTACTTTCCCGTCTTCTTTAGCAATTACCGTAACTCCGGAATCCTTAGCAACGACCTTTTCCATGCCTGTACCGATCAGAGGAGCCCTGCTTGTTAAGAGAGGGACTGCCTGACGTTGCATGTTCGATCCCATGAGAGCACGGTTGGCATCATCGTTTTCTAAAAACGGAATCAACGAGGCTGAAACACTCACCAACTGATTTGGAGAAACATCCATGAATTTAACCTCTTCGCGCTCAACCATCATGAATTCTCCGGCCACACGCGCTGACACCATTGGATTCTTGAATCGTCCGTTCGCCATCAATGGGGCATTTGCCTGGGCAATCGGGTGGTCCTTTTCTTCCAGGGCATTCAGGAAACGAGTCTTCTGAGTTACCTTACCATCTTCTGCCAACTTGTACGGGGTTTCAATAAAGCCGTAATCATTCACGTGCGCATAGGTACCCAGGGAAACAATCAATCCGATGTTCGGCCCTTCCGGAGTCTCTATGGGACAAATACGACCATAATGAGTCGGGTGAACGTCTCTCACCTCAAAACCGGCCCGTTCTCGTGTCAAGCCACCAGGACCTAAGGCACTTAAACGACGTTTATGGGTAATTTCAGAAAGAGGATTTGTCTGATCCATAAATTGGGAGAGTTGGCTGGTTCCGAAAAATTCTTTCAGCACTGCAGAAACAGGCTTTGAATTAATCAGATCGTGAGGCATTAGCGCTTCAATCTCCTGGAGGCTCATACGTTCCTTGACTGCTCGTTCCATCCTAACCAGTCCTGTACGGTACTGTATTTCAAGAAGTTCACCCACAGTACGAACTCTACGATCCCCCAAATGGTCGATGTCATCTACAGGCCCCTGCGTATCCTTCAGTGTCACTAATGTCTTCGTCGTAAGGAGGATATCCTCTTTTCTGAGGGTCTGAACATCAATCGGCACTTCCTGGTCAAGGCGCAGATTCATTTTTAAGCGCCCCACCTTAGAAAGATCATAATAGGTAGGCTCGAAAAAGAGCTTCTTACAAAAATCGTATGCCATCTCTATAGTAGGCGGATTGCTGGGACGAAGTCTTCGATAGATTTCTACCACCGCCTCATCCTGGTTGGTCACTTTATCGAGCAGCAGTGTCTTACGGATAGAATCACTAGTATGGATATTATCAATAAAAAGAAGTTCAATCAAAGGAATCTTGGCCGCCTTTATCCGCTCGATTATCTCTTCATCCACTACTTCGTTAATGCCGGTTATCTCTTCTCCGGTCGTGGGATCCGTCACAGCGCCAGCCAATACTTTCCCGTAGATGGAACCGGTTTCAATAGGAATAGCCCCTATCTTTGCCTTCTCCAGATCCCGAATGACACGTTTTGTAATTTTCTTCCCTTTTTTTATAATGGCCTTGCCGGTTTTCGGGTCTTTCACATCTTTTGATACCCGTTCTCCAACGCTGACCTCTGCATCAAAGACCTTGCTTAAAGAGTCCCCATCTATAAGGACGGTCTCTTTACGATAAAAATAATTTAATATGTCTTCTGTTGAATAACCCAAGGCCTTCAAAAGCAGGGTCACTGGAAATTTTCGGCGACGATCAATACGTATGTTCACAATGTCTTTTGTGTCTATATCCATATCGATCCAGGATCCCCGCAGGGGGATAATTCGGGCGGTATAGATGACCTTTCCGCTCGGGTGCGTCTTACCTTTATCATGATCGAAAAAAACACCGGGAGATCGATGTAGCTGGCTTACAACCACACGCTCCGTCCCGTTTATAATGAACGTCCCCTTCCCCGTCATGAGGGGTATGGTCCCGAAATATATCTCTTGTTCCTTGATATCACGAATACTGGAACTGCCGGTCTCTTTATCGATAGCGTATACCACTAAGCGAACAGTAATACGGATCGGTATCTCGCAGGTCATTCCTCTTTGAATACACTCTTCTACATCATACTTGATTTGTCCAAACGTATATTTAACAAATTCAAGTGAAGCGGTCCCGCTGAAGTCTTTAATCGGGAAAACGCTGTGAAATACGGATTGTAGTCCAATGTCTTCCCGTTTATCAGGCGGCACATCCAGTTGCAGAAATCTGGTATAAGACCGCGTCTGCATTCCCATAAGATCGGGGATATCTATAACCGATTTGATTTTACTAAAACTTTTCCGAAAACGTTTGGTCGTCGCCGAAGGCTTATCCGACATTTTATCTCCTTAAAATTTCGCTTTTATTAATGAGGACGCAGATTATCACCGATTCGTACCGGGTTACGAGTTACGGGTTACGGGTTTCTTTCACTTCTGTCCATGGGTGTTGTAATAAATCCTGTTGCTTTGCTACCTAATCTATTACAATTTCTCATTACTTTCTTCTTTTAACTCGTAACCCGTAACTCGCAACTCGTATCTGCGCCCAAAAAGGAAATTCCTATACTATTTTACTTTCTTACTTTACTTGACTTCAACCGAGGCTCCTGCCTCTTCTAACTGTTTCTGAAGATCTGCGGCCTCATCTTTCGAGACCCCTTCTTTAACCGGCTTAGGAGCGCTATCGACCAATGCTTTGGCCTCTTTTAATCCGAGCCCGGTAATTGCCCTAACTACTTTGATTGCCTGAATCTTCTTATCACCAGGCCCTGTCAGGATTACATCAAATTCTGTCTTTTCTTCAGCAGCTGCCTCCCCGCCGGCAGCAGGCATAGCCGCCATAGCAACAGGCGCTGCAGCGCTGACCCCAAATTTTTCTTCAAGCTCTTTTACCAGCTCAGAAAGTTCCAATACAGACATACTCGATATAAATTCAATGACATCTTCTTTTGCAATATTTGCCATTTCGTTACTCCTCCTAAAACTCTTTCTTTGATTTCTAATCAGTTTTTTCTTTTTGATCTTTCAGCGCCGTCAATACACCCAATAAATTTCTTGCAACGCCGCTGAGAGCTACCACCAAACCGGTGGACACGCCGTTCATTGCCGAAAGGAGTTGGGCCAGCAATACCTCCCGAGACGGAAGATCTGCCAATGCCTTTATGGAATGTACATCCAGGACATTACCATTTAATACACCCGCCTTGATCTCTAACGCTGAATTCTTTTCAGCAAATCTGACCAAGACCTTCGCCGGAGCTACCGGATCTTCCTTACTCAAGGCAACCGCGCACGGCCCTACAAAGTAATCCTTCATTAAAGCCATGTCGGTATCTTGTGCAGACAAGCCCAATAGAGTATTTTTAATCACACGATATTCCACAGACTCAGCCTTGAGCAGTTTCCGCAAGTCATTCATTGCGTCAACGTTAAGGCCTCTGAAGTCCGTCAGTATAGCCGTCTTCATATCTGAAAATGATTCGTGCAACTCCTTAACAACTTCTTCTTTTTCTTGTCGATTCAATAGTCTTTCACACCTCCTTTCCTTCTCAAGCAGTATAACCACCTGCCCAATCCGGAGACACACACTACATAGAGATATATTGTAACAAAAACAATTCTGTCTATGCAGGCCTCGTTTAAACACCTGTTTATGAGGTGTGCCTACGGTCTCGGACAGTCAAACATGGCGTCGTAAAAAGTCCAATCTACTGCGTTGTAGTAGTTTTTCAGGCACTCGACATACAGATGTATGCCTTCATACCTGAAAAACTACTACGCCTTGTATATTGACCTTTTTACTTAGCCATCCTTTATAAAACTCAAGACTTTTTACGAGTCCATCAAACTTTATACAAATATTAAATTAAAGCACAGATTCTAATACGAATTTGAGGCGTTCCTTAATTCCCAAATTTGGAATCCTTGCTAATCTATGTGTATCTATGTACGAAATGGAAAATCCCTTATTAATAACATCATACTCAATTATTTTACAAGGGTCTTGACATGAACCGGGTCGATCTCGATACCTGGCCCCATCGTCGTAGAAATAGCAATACTCTTCAAATAGGTTCCTTTGCTGCTGGCAGGTTTAAGTCGCATGATTGTATCAAAGAATGCCGCTAAATTTTCACGGAGTTTTTCCACACCAAAAGAGACTTTTCCAATGACGGTATGAACAATACCGGCCTTTTCAACTCGAAAATCGATCTTGCCGGCCTTTAACTCTCTAACTGCCCGGGCAACATCAAAGGTAACCGTCCCTGTTTTGGCATTCGGCATCAGTCCCCGTGGCCCCAAGATCTTCCCGATCTTCCCTACAGTCCCCATCATATCGGGGGTGGCAACTGCCTTATCAAAGTCCAACCATCCTCCCTTGATCTTCTCGATAAGGTCGTCATTGCCCACAACATCGCTCCCCGCGTCCTGGGCCTCTTTTTCTTTCTCTCCCTTAGCAAACACCAAAACTCTCACAGTCTTACCTGTGCCATGCGGCAAAACAACTGTTCCACGAACCATCTGGTCTGCATGCCTTGGATCTACACTAAGCTGAACCGCCACATCAAGTGATTCGTCGAACTTAGCATATGAAGATTCTGTAGCCACCTTTAAGGCCTCGTCAAAATCATACTTTTTATTCTCGTCTATCTTGTTAAGTGCTTCTTTATATTTTTTACCTCTTTTTGCCATGGTCCCTCTCCAAATTGACTATTTTCGATTGACGATTGACGATTTGAAGAAAAAACTGTCGAACCTTAAATAGTCAATCTTCAATCGAAAATAGTCAATCTTCAATTTATACTATCTCTATCCCCATACTTCGGGCAGTACCTTCAATGATCTTACAGGCAGCGTTTATGTCATGTGCATTCAAATCCTCAAATTTTATCTTGGCAATCTCTTCCAGCTGTGCACGTGTCACCTTCCCGACCATCTCTCGGTTCGGTTCTTTGGAACCTTTGGCAATCTGGGCCTCTTTTCTCAATAAAACAGCTGCAGGAGGAGTCTTGGTAATAAACGAAAAAGACCGATCCGCATATACTGTAATCACTACCGGTATAATCATGCCCTCCTGTCCCGATGTTTTGGCATTGAACGCCTTGCAAAACTCCATAATATTGACACCGTGTTGGCCCAAAGCAGGCCCTATTGGAGGCGACGGATTCGCTTTGCCTGCCTGAACCTGTAATTTAATCGCGCCTATAACCTTTTTTGCCATAACAGTTACTCCTTAATTCCGCAATTCCTCAATTCTCTTATATCTTGGTAACCTGAACAAATTCTAACTCTACCGGAGTCGGTCTCCCAAAAATACTTACCATGACCCGAATTTTACCTTTGTCAGGGTTTACGTTCTCCACAACTCCAGTAAAATTAGTAAAAGGCCCATCAATTACCCTTACCTCATCCCCATCTTCGAATTGATACTTGGGTTTGGGCTTTAGCTTCCCGGCCTCCATACGCCCGACAATCTTCTCGATCTCTTCCTCAGGCACAGGAACCGGAACATCGTTACCCCCCAAAAAACCGGTCACTTTCGTAGTATTATTTACTATATGCCAAGTCTCTTCGTTTAACTCCATTTGTACCAGGATATACCCGGGATAGAATCTTCTGGTAGAAGTCTTCCGTTTGCCTTTAACCAACTCAACCACATTCTCTGTTGGGACAAGTATTTGTCCAAAGTATTCGGATTTACCGGCAGCTCTGATCCGCTCTTCCAATGCAAGCTTAACCTTATCTTCAAATCCTGAATAGGTATGAACAATGTACCATTTTAGTGCCATTAGATATTTCCCCTGATACCTCAGCGAAGAACAACACCTACCAAGCTGGATAGGCCGAAATCGACTATACCCAAAAAGAACGAAATAATAAGTACCAGCACAATAACAACCACTGTAGAAGCTATGGTTTCCTTACGACTAGGCCATGTTACCCTCTTTAGTTCCATTTTTGCTTCTTGAAGAAATTGTACAGCCTTGGTCCAAAAAGTGGGTTGCTTAACAACAGCGGCCTGTTCACCAGCTTTTGGTGGAGTCCTTCTGGCTATTTTTTTGCTACTGCCGTTTGATTGGGCTAAAACCTCTCTATTTGTTGCGTCCTTATTGATCGGCGTCTCATCGCTTTTGGCGATCTTTTTTTGGTCTTGTGCCTTACGCCCTCGAGTTACTATCGGTTTTTTACGCTTTAAACGTCCCATAATATATGGTCCACTCTCATCAGAGATTTTTTACAAAGTCATCAATAAGTCAAACAAACTGGCAGGCCAGGAGGGATTCGAACCCACATCACCCGGATTTGGAGTCCGGTGCTCTAGCCGTTAGAGCTACTGGCCTACATAGAGTAATGCAATGGTTTTACCAAGGGTTCACTTGATCTCTTTGTGAGAAGTGTGTCTCCTGCAAAACCTACAATACTTCTTAAAATTCAACTTATCCGGTGTAGTACGCTTATTTTTAGTTGTTGTATAGTTGCGGCGTTTACATTCGCTGCATGCCAGTGTCACAATAACTCTCACGCTATCTCACCTCAATACTTTATTCTATAACTTCACTGATAACACCGGCCCCAACTGTCCGGCCACCTTCGCGTATGGCAAAACGGAGTTCTTTTTCCATTGCTATAGGCGTTATTAACTCTGCGTCTATTGATACGTTGTCGCCCGGCATTACCATCTCTATGCCTTCAGGCAGGGTCACTATTCCGGTCACGTCTGTTGTACGAAAGTAAAACTGTGGACGGTAACCATTAAAAAATGGCGTGTGACGTCCACCTTCTTCTTTTGTCAATATGTAAGCTTCTGCTTTGAATTTTGTATGTGGGGTGATTGTACCGGGCTTAGCCACTACCTGACCACGCTCTACTTCGTCTCGTTTTGTACCCCTGAGCAATACGCCTATGTTGTCTCCGGCCTGGCCCTCATCCAATAGTTTCCGGAACATTTCAACTCCGGTACACACGGTCTTGGTCGTGGGACGTATGCCTACGATCTCTACTTCATCACTTACATGGACAATGCCTCGATCTACCCGGCCTGTTACTACTGTGCCACGTCCGGATATGCTGAATACGTCTTCTATCGGCATTAAGAACGGCTTGTCTGTGTCTCGAACAGGATCGGGCACGAAGCTGTCTACCGCATCCATCAGCTTCCATATCGGACCGCAGGCCTCACATTCACGTTTGCCGCATCCACACTCTAAGGCTTTTAACGCGGAACCGGCTATGATCGGTGTGTCGTCACCAGGAAAATCATATTTTGTTAGAAGTTCTCGCAGTTCCAGATCTACTAATTCGATCAGTTCCTCGTCATCAACCATATCTATTTTGTTCAAAAATACTACTATGCTCGGCACTCCTACCTGACGCGCCAACAGTATGTGTTCTCGGGTCTGAGGCATGGGGCCGTCATCAGCGCCAACCACGAGGATGGCTCCGTCCATCTGGGCCGCGCCCGTGATCATGTTCTTGATATAGTCCGCATGTCCGGGGCAGTCCACATGCGCGTAATGACGCTTTTCCGTCTCGTATTCAACATGCGCCGTCGCGATTGTTATACCCCGCTCCCTCTCTTCAGGGGCCTTGTCTATGTTCTCAAATGAAACATATTCCGCCTGACCCGCAGTTGCCAGACAGCGCGTAATGGCCGCCGTCAATGTCGTCTTACCATGATCTATATGACCTATAGTACCTACATTAACATGCGGCTTCGTACGCTCAAATTTCTTCTTCGCCATGACGCATCCTCCT
>JAFDAE010000349.1 GCA_019314005.1 Deltaproteobacteria bacterium
ATGCGCTGGGCCATTTCAGCGAAGAAAAGGTGGTCTATTACTGCGTCGATGACCATGCATCATTCTCCGGCTACAACAAAGTCCAGGTGCTTCGTGACGAAGAGGAACTGTGCCGACACGCCGACCTGGTAGTCACGACGTCAATGGCCTTACAGGAGGCCAAAGCCCCGTGGAACACCAACGCCATCCTCGTGCCGCACGGCGTGGATTACAATCATTTCAGCAGCGCTGTTCACGAGGACCTTCCGTGCCCTGCGGACATGGTCGCCATCCCGAGGCCGAGACTTGGCTTCTTCGGGCTGATCCGCGACTGGGTGGATGTGGAACTGCTCGGGCAGGTTGCTATAAAGCGAACGGAGTGGTACTTTGTGATGATCGGTGATGCGGATTCGAGCGTAGATTTAGGCAAGTACCGGTCGATTCCGAACATGCACTTTTTAGGGCGTAAGAGTTACATAGAACTGCCCACCTACTGCCGTTATTTCGATGTCGGCCTGATTCCGTTCAAGGTCAATGAACTGACGCGTGCGGTTAATCCAATAAAACTTCGTGAATACCTCGCCGCTGGACTGCCGGTGATTTCCACACCCATGCCGGAAGTAAAGCTGTACGAACACCTGATCGAAATCATCAGCTCCTCTGCTGAGTTTGAGTCAGCCGTGGAGAAGTGCCTCACTGCTGCCGAATCCGACCGCGCTGCCCGTCTGGATGCCATGTCCAGAGAAACCTGGCCGCAAAAAGTAGAGCAGATCTGTGAGGCGCTGCCATAAATTTTCTTGGTAATTTTTCAATTATTAAAACCACACGAAGGGGTACGAAGATTGGAACTATAAAATCATAGGTGCAGCACGGAAAGTATACAAAGAACTTGGTCCTGGTTATCTGGAATCGGTTTAAATATTTTGATAATTCAGTGTAATTCCGTGATCTCCGTGTCCTCTGTGGTGAGACTGTTTTTTTTCTTTTCTCCGCCCTATGGCACGCCAAACAGTAGTCTCCAAACAGGTGAATAAAATCTTGCCATGTGTCATGGAATATGGAATAAAATGACATAAGTTGTATTTATTACCAGCATTCGCCATTAGGTGATAAACAGAAAGTAAGAAAAATATAAGAGGCTAAGCATATGAGAACCATAGAAATAGAGTATCCGGAAACCATACCTGCCATATTAAACCTTAGTCCTGAAACGTTTGAGCAAGAAGCGAGATTCGCTCTGGCAGTCAAACTGTACGAAATGGGACGTCTTACATCTGGACAAGGTGCGCAGGTAGCAGGAGTGTCGCGTGTAAAGTTTTTGCTGAACTGCCGGCAGTATGGCGCGGCCAGCGTGGAATGGGATCAGGCAGAAATCAATGCTGAATTTGCGGATATGGATATATGAACGGCAAGATGATTTGCAATACAGGTCCTCTCATAGCCCTTTCAATGATTGATCGCATTGATATCCTTCGGCATCTTTTTAAACTTATTGCTGTACCCGAGGCGGTGCATAAGGAGATTCTGGAAGGTGGAATCACAAATGCCGGATTGGCAAATTACAAAAAGATAAAATGGATAAAAGTTAAAGCACTTTCCAGCCCGGCAGACCCTTTATTGGAGACATCTCTTGATTCCGGAGAGGCTGCTGTGATTGAACTTGCCAGAGAGTTAAATGCTGATTTTGTCCTGATTGATGAGCGCAAAGCCAGAAAGATTGCACGTACTGTTTATGGGATGCATGTTATCGGCTCAGCCAGAGTTTTGGTTGAAGCCAAAAGACGTGGGTTGTTGCGTAATGTTGGCGCTGCGTTGCAGGCTATGCGGGATGGTGGCTATTGGATAGGCGATTCAATCGTTGATGTAGCTCTAAAAAAAGCAGCAGAGATATAGATTCCATCAGTTTCTCCTTCTCTCTGGTTTCTTAGCAAAAGTTTTTCTTTTCGAGTTTTGCACTATCTGCCCTGCGCCGCAGGCCGAGAACTTTTTGTTTGTCGTCGTCTCCCGACAAACAAAAAATCCCATCTCTCTTCTCCGTGATTTCCGTGTCCTCTGTGGTGAGACTGTTTTTCTTCGTGTTCATTCGTGGCTGAAATAAATAATTCAGCACAAGGAGACTGCCATGTTAACACAATATATTAGAGAAAAAGGCAGCTGATATCCACACCAATGCCGGAAGCAAGGTGCGCCATCACACCTTCCCAGGTTTTGGTTCTTTACAATGCCGATTGGACAGATGATGCACCTCTTACCGATCCCGGGCAGGACTCTCGGGAAATCGCGGAGTATTATGTACGCATGCATACCGATCCGGAAACAGGCGAAAAACCATATATTCTTGGCCTCCGGTGCGTTCACAGGGAAAAGCATCTCAACAAAGCGCATTTAGAGGAAAAAAGGGCATCCTTCATTTGCCGGTTTACACTTCTTTGATATTGCTTTCTATGCTTTTTACCACATTTTACCCCATTTTGTGCTTTTTGCGCCTTTTTGCGGCTAATTTTCGTTTTTAAAAGTGTAAACTACTTTTGTGGCTATATGAAGGATGCCAAATTATTTATCTGGAAATCTATAGCATCATTTCCATCAAGCGCAATTGCTTACATATATGAAACTATCCGGTATATCAATTGGACCATTGATGAGCTTCAACGTCGAATATATAAAAAATGGAATTAAACGAATGGTTTTATAGTTACTTCGTGTTCTTCGTGCCCTTTGTGGTGAAAGAAATAGGAAAAAAATCTTCAACACTGAAGAAGAAGCTATCCAAGAACTTACGCGAGAGTATATTCTGAGGCAGATTGCTATCCTGCGACGAAAGATTGGCCGTTTTGAGCGAAACTATGGGATGCGCTTCCAGCAGTTTTGCGACTATCTTCATGAGCGA
>JAFDAE010000350.1 GCA_019314005.1 Deltaproteobacteria bacterium
CCACCCCATACTCTATAATTCCACCACAAGCGACGGAATCTGGCGTGTGAGAGTCAATAAGGACAAGTTGGCGGATAGGCAGTGGCAGTTTCATGGGCAAGCTTGGAAGGCTTTTGGGCAGTTGAATCCGCGCACTGCCTGTTGGCAAATCGAGGAAAAATAGAAAAAAAAAAAAATGGGAGAAAACCGTGATTTAATAGGTACTGTCCCTAGCTTACCGTCATGTAGTATGGTCAGGCGGTGACAAGAACAGGAGAAGAATGACTATGTCAAAAATTGAAGGATTCAGGATTGAAAATTACCGTGTGTTGAAAGACGTTACACTCGGAAAACTATGGAACATGCAACAAGCTAAGCCACTAACACCTATGACCGCTGTTATCGGAAAGAACGGTGTCGGCAAGAGTTCTCTGTTCGATGCTTTTGGCTTTCTTGCCGATTGCCTGAAATTGGGTGTTGAAGAAGCCTGTGATACCAGAGGCCGGGGAGGATTCGATCGTATTCGTTCTCAGGGAATAAATGATCCGATTGGATTCCACATTTATTACAAGGAAGATGGAACAGCCCGACCGATCACCTATGAACTTGCAATTGATGCAGACAAAACCGGTCGCCCTTATGTTAAACAGGAACGTCTTCGCCAACGGCGCAAAGGACAGAAACATGGCAGGCCTTTCTCGTTTCTTATGTTGAATGAAGGTAAAGGAGTCGTGTGGAAAGGAGATGAGTTGGGGCAGATTGATGAAGGTATGGCGGACTTTGATCTACTCAAGTTTATTGAGGAAATTGAAGCGACACCAAGACAAGAGGAAAGCCGTGAAACAGAGATTGTTGAACTTCAAGACAAGCGTAAGCTTGGTATTGCAACCCTTGGCGCCCTGAAACAGCATCCCCGGATATCAGCCTTTCGACAGTTCATCGAAGGGTGGTATTTGAGTTACTTTGCGCCAGACGCCGCCCGTAGTCTGCCCTTGGCCGGCCCACAAAGGCATTTGAATATCCACGGGGACAATCTCGGCAATGTAGTTCAGTTTATGGAGCGTCAACATCCTAAACGATTTAAGAGTATCCTCAATCGCATTGCTGAGAAAATCCCCGGAATCGACAGGATCGATACCGAAGAGAGTCCGGATAAACGGTTGCTTCTTCGTTTTAATGACAAAGGTTTCGATGATCCGTTTTTCGCTCAGCAAATGTCTGATGGTACGCTAAAAGTCTTCGCCTATTTGCTTTTAATGGAAGACCCAGAGCCACCGCCATTCATCTGTATTGAAGAGCCTGAAAACGGTCTTTATCACAAACTCCTTGAAACGCTGGCTACTGAATTCCGTGACCATGCAACCGGTCGGGGAAACGCGCCACAACTATTTATCACAACGCATCAACCCTATTTTGTCGATGCACTCACACCGGACGAAACATGGATTCTTGAAAAAGGTCAGGATGGCTTTTCGAGCATCCGCAGGGCCAGCATTGATCCAATCGTCAAAGCCATGGTAGATGAGGGATTACCACTTGGCAGCCTTTGGTACAGTGATTATCTGGATGCGAGGTGCGCCAATGCACTTTGAAATACTTGTTGAAGATGCGTCAGGAAAAATCGCATTGGAATCTATTTTTGGGAAAATTCTTAGCCCAAACGAGCAAAATCACACCTGGAAAATATTTTCCTACAAAGGCATTGGTCGCATTCCAAAAGATCTAAGAGGAAAGACAGATCCACAAAAACGGATTCTTCTGGATCGATTGCCCAAGTTACTCAGAGGATATGGGAAAAGTCTTCAAGATTTTCCTGCTGCGGTTGTCGTTGTCGTAGATCTGGACGATAAGGACTGTCTGGTGTTCAAACAAGAAATGCTTTATATTCTGAACACCTGTAATCCACAGCCAACAACACTGTTCAGGATTGCGATAGAAGAAGGCGAAGCCTGGTTGTTGGGTGACTGTAACGCCGTAAAAGCTGCCTACCCTCGTGCAAAAGAGCCGGTTTTGAACGCTTATGTGCCAGACAGTATTTGTGGTACATGGGAAAAGCTCGCAGATGCCGTCTATCCGGGGGGATCGCAAAAACTTAGACAATTGGGATGGCCCCATACAGGACAGGCTAAATACGAATGGGCGAAGAATATTGCTCCCCACTTGGATGTGGAGAGTAATCAATCGAGAAGTTTCCAGGTTTTTCGTGACGGAATCAGAAATCTGGCAGATATCGTGACCTGATGAATGAGGGAGCATGGTACTACAGTCCCGACCACGGTCAACTCTGCCAGGTTATTGAATCCCAGACACTTTCGCCCATAGGGGCAAAATTTGGAGTTAGCCCTTATGCACTATATTTTGAGTTGCTTTGTTAGCCATTGGTATTTATCTTGACACTATTCTTACTTAGTCATTATCAAGTCTGCTCTGAGTTTGTCGAAGGGACGTTCACGCCAATTCAAGCCGACCTTTTTGGACAAGATTTACAGGATTTAAAAAGATTTTGCAGGGATTCCTCAATCCGTGTTCATCCTTCGGCTCTGCTCAGGACAGCGTCTGCGTTTATCAGCGGTTAATTCCTATATTTTAAAATTTCACTTAACTTCCATCTCTTTATGGTTAGAATGGTTGGCATGAAAATGTATCCATTAAAATTTAAACCGATTTATAAGCAGCGGATATGGGGCGGGCAGAGGCTGCGGGATGTTTTCGGCAAGGAATTGCCGCCTGGCGAGAAGATTGGCGAGAGTTGGGAATTAGCCGATCTGCCGGAGGATAAATCTGTTATTGCCGGCGGCGAATTGGCCGGGCAGACTCTTCGCTCGGCTATCGAGCAGTATCCGAAGGAAATAACCGGGGATGAGAATTTCCCACTGCCGTTT
>JAFDAE010000351.1 GCA_019314005.1 Deltaproteobacteria bacterium
CCAAGGGTGGACCATTAATGCACCAGTTGAGAAACCGGTACAATCTCTACATCCTTTTTCAAATTGGCAAGCTCTGCTTTTAAGATACGATATGTCAACCTGTGTGGATGGATAATTCCGATAGCAGATCCTCTTGACCGAGCGATACTTGCCAGTTGTTTTATCTGCCTTCGTATAAAACTCTCTTCCTGCAGGTGATCCAAAAAGACTTGCCGTTCGGCGAATTTCAGTTTTATACTCCTTGCGACCCGTCTGGCACAAGTGCGGGTCGTGGTGCGGCTGTCCACAAAGAAAAGTCCTCTATCACGCAGCAATTTGAATACGTATTCCATTCGCTCCGGGTCCGCTGTAAACTTAGATCCCATATGATTATTCACTCCTACAATATACGGAATTTCATCCAGATTTACTTCAAGCTGAGCAAGGAGCGCATCCATATCCATGGAGGTTAGCAGTACCCCTTCTCCCGGATTGACCTTAGGGTATTCCAGGGGTTCCATTGGAAGGTGTAGCATAACATCACGGCCTTTTTTATGGGCAACAGATGAAATCTTTTTTTTGTACGGACTGAAAGGAAAGATGGAAACAGTGATTGATGCGTCAAGCGATAGAAAATCAAGGGCCAATCGTTTGTCATATCCTACATCATCAAGAATAATAGCTACTTTGGGAAGTGCTTTGAGGACAGGAGGCGGCAGGACCCTTTTCAATTCCTTTAAAAAAAGAAGGCGATGGGTTGGATGCTGGTCAAGACTGACGTGGAGAACTATAGGATAACGGCCATCTGACGCAATCTGATAGGTAGCTCCGGAGATCTGCTTGGAAAGGTACCGGTCAAGTATTGTCTTTATGTCTGCTTTAGACGGAAATTTCGGAGGCCGAATCTCTAATACGGCAAAGTTCCAATGCAAGTCTTTTGAATACTTCTGATAAACGGACTGAAACGCTACATCGTCTACAGATACGCCAAGCTCTAGCAGGCCGGCATATATCGCCCGATCAAGATATTGTAAACGAGCCTCGAAATTTTTAGATGGATATATTTCAAATAGTGGGGACTTTTGAGGAAATCTGTCTCCCTCAAAAAGGGGCTTTGCAAAAAAATACGCGCCGGCTGCCACGCACACGCCAAGCGCGAAAAAAAGAATTGTCCGGAACGATTTTTTTTTACTGGCTTTCCTGCTTCGTTGAGCTTTCCTGCGCACGGGTTTAGATACTTGTTTTTTTATAAAAAACTCCCTATTTATTCGACATCTTTGAAAAAATATCCCAACTGGTCAGTATCTGTAAGGCCTCTTTTACCTGATTGTCCCGTGCCAACAATGCTTCCGAGGCCTTTTTGTCCTTATCATCGGAAATCTTGTCTGATTTAGGTGGCTTAATCTCTTTATCGTTTTTGATATGGTGTTTCAGGTCCTTCTCTTTTATATGTTTTTCTTCTTTTTCCTTTGGAATCTCTCTGACCTTTACTTCGATGTCAGGAACAATACCTCGAGCCTGTATCGAATTTCCGCTGGGAGTATAGTAGCGAGCAATTGTCAATTTAAGGCCGGATCCGTCTCTCATCGGCTCTATGGCTTGGACCGAACCTTTCCCAAAGGACGACGTTCCCAATATAAGCGCCCGCCCATGATCTTGCAGCGCGCCTGCTACGATTTCAGCAGCGCTGGCGCTTCCGCCATTAATAAGGACAATGATAGGATAAGTCCTTTCTTCTTTGTCAGGATGGGCCGTATAGACCTTATTGTGAGCCTTAATCCGTCCTTTAATGGATACAATGGTGCCATCTTCCAAAAAGAGATCCGCGACTTTTATTGCCTGATCTAAAAGTCCTCCTGGATTGTAACGTAAATCCAACACCAGCCCCCGCAGAGGGACCTTCCCTGATTCAAGTTTATTTAAAGCCTTTTCCAGATCTTTTGTGGTCTTGTCCCTGAAATTTGTTATACGAATATATCCATACTCCTCTTTTAGAGAAAAAGATCGAACACTTTTAAGGGGGATGATGCCGCGTGTGATGGTGAAATCTTTTGGTTTTTCAAGACCTTCTCGAATAATCGTAATGGTCACTTTAGTCCCCTTTGGTCCACGCATCTTTTTGACCGCTTCCTCAAGGACCATATCCTTTGTGTTTTCGCCGTCTACTTTGATGATCTTATCTCCCGCTTCAATCCCAGCGCGAAAAGCAGGGGTTCCCTCTATAGGCGAAATCACCGTGATGACCCCATCCACCTTAGTAATTACGATTCCGAGCCCTCCAAATTCTCCATGTGTGTCAATTTGAAGTTCTTTGTAGGCATCCGGCAGGAGATAAGAAGAGTGAGGATCAAGGGAACCAATCATCCCCTTAATTGCTCCTCTAATAAGTTCTTGCGAATCCACGGGATCAACATAGTTTTTCTCCACGATATCCAACACGTCCGTAAATATCTTTAATTCCTTATAGGTTTCATCCGTGCCGGCTACCAGTCTTTTATGAAAACCGCCTCCTATTATAAGAAATAGGGCGGAAAAGATCAGGACAGACCATAGAATCGTCCTTTTTTGTCTTGGCTTGGTCATAAAACCTCCCTTATTCGCGGTAATCCGCAATTCAGAATAAAGCTTGCGCTTCGCCGATGGTTAAATCGTCAAGTGGTCGAGTAGTTGAGTCGTTAACTACTTGACTACTCGACCACTTGCGAAACGAAGTGAAGCTAAATTCTATTGTATCATTTTAAAACAAGAGGGCAACTCTCTTATTCCTAAGTTGAGCGATTTTTGAGGAAGAGATGTGCCAATATCTTGATGTAGCAAGGTTTGCGAAAACCGCAGGCATACCCGTGGATATGTCGAGGATTTTCGCAAGCCCTTGATG
>JAFDAE010000061.1 GCA_019314005.1 Deltaproteobacteria bacterium
TGCTTTTGAGGCATATGGAGGAGGGTTTGAGGGGGATATAGGCATCATGATGGCTATCAAAGTTCCCGATGAGGTGTTAGACGGGATTGCCGCAACAACACATTCAGAGACCCCATCAGTAGGGGGTGTTGCACTCAATTCTCCCGATTTCCTCGACCAGGTCAAAGGTAAGCCGGTAGGTGAAAATTTTGGTCTGAGCTCCGAAGGTGGCGTTATAAACGCTTACAGCGGCGCTACCATCTCGTCCGTGGGGGCGTCAAAGGCAATCAAGAGCGGAATGGAGATATACAAGAAGTTTAAATCAGAGATACTGGGATGAGTGAATTATTGAAGATTGAAGATTGAAGATTGGTGGATGATTGTGGATTTGAAGAAAGTCTCTTAATTCTCAAATAATCAATCGAAAATCTAAGGAAGGATTAGAATCTCCCTTTTCAAATAGTCAATCTTCAATCGTCAATCGTCAATCCTAAGGGGGTTTGTAAATGTCACGCATTGTAAAGGAATTTACCAAAGGGCTCTGGGATGAGATTCCACCGTTTCGATTCGTTCTTGGACTCTGCTCTGTTCTTGCGGTAACAACAAGCGTAAGCAGCGCGGTCGGACTGGGTGGCGGTGTTGTCTTTGTGCTGATAATGAGTAACGTCCTGGTTTCTGTCTTTAGAAAGATTATCCCGGACAAGGTAAGGATCGCGGTCTTTATTGTTATTATTGCATCAGGGGTTATTATAGTCGAACTTGTTATGCAGGCCTATTTCTACGGCCTTTATCAGGTATTGGGGATATGGATACCGCTTATCGTGGTAAACTGCGTGGTCCTGGGGCGGGCTGAAGCTTTTGCCCGTAAGGAATCAGTCGTTTTGGCCTTGGCTGATGCTCTTGGTATGGGTATAGGTTTTACGATTTCCTTGACAGTCCTCGCGGCGCTCCGTGAAATCATCGGGGTCGGCACCTTTTTTGGTATATCTGTCATGCCCGAATGGTATGCAGGGTTCCCATATATTATCAAACCTCCCGGAGCATTTGTCTGTCTCGGGATTATTCTCGGAATTATGAATGTGGTTTCCGCCAGAATAGACGCGAAGAAACAACAGGCGGCATAAAATCAATGTAGTAACTAAAAAGAGAAGAGGTTGTTGCAATGGGTGATTATCTTCTGTTCATGTTGTCGGCGATCGTTATAAACAATATCCTGCTGATTAAATTTCTGGGTGTTTGCCCTTTTATCGGCGTTTCAAGCAGCATGGACAGCGCTATCGGGATGTCGGCTGCCTGCATATTTGTTAATGTCCTTGCAAGTGCTCTATGCTGGATGGTTCAGAGCTTTGTGCTTGACCCTCTTGGCTTAGAATATATTCAAACCCTTGCCTTTATTGTGGTCATCGCTTCATTGGTTCAATTGGTTGAAATTGTTCTTCAGAAAGTTGCGCCTCCCCTTTATAGCGCTCTTGGGATATATCTCCCCTTGATAACAACAAACTGTATGATTTTTGGTGTTGCTGTGCTGAATATTCGGGAGGAACGTGGCTTTATCGATACGTTAGTGTACGCTGTTTCAACGGCAGTCGGATTTAGCATGGCCTTGATGCTTCTTGCCGGTATCAGGGAACGTTTTGCCATCGCTCGAATTCCAAAAGTGATGCAGGGTTTCCCTGCCGGGCTGGTTACAGCCGGCATGATGGGGTTGAGTTTTTATGGACTGGTAGGTTTGGCGTAAACAGGAGAGGACGAGTTCTATGGGACCGATATTAAGTGCGGTTGCTGCAATGGGTGGTCTGGGGTTGGTTTTAAGCGCTGCCCTGGGTGTTGCGGCAAAGGTTTTTTATGTCTATGTTGATCCGAAGATTGGTGAAGTAGCTGATTGTTTGCCCGGGGCAAACTGTGGTGGATGTGGTTATGCCGGCTGCACTGATTGCGCGGCTGCTATGGTGACGGGTGAAGCCGCACCCAATGCGTGCAAGGCAGGGGGCGATTCGATAACCCAGGCGGTTGCTGCCGTCTTGGGCGTATCCGCGGAAGCGGCCGAGAGGGATATAGCCAAGATCTTTTGCCGCGGCGCCCACGGCGCGGCAGAGCGTAAATATATCTACAAAGGCATCACAGATTGCCGGGCCGCCGCTCTGATCTCCGGTGGGGACAAGACCTGTACATACGGTTGCTTAGGTCTTGGGACTTGTGTCGCGAGCTGTCCCTTTGGCGCTCTTAAAATGGGGGATGACGGATTGCCCATAGTGAACGAAAAACTGTGCACCGGATGCGGTACCTGTGTAACTGCTTGTCCTCGCGGTATTCCCCAAGTGGTAAAGGAGTCGCAGCAAGCGGCTGCTTTGTGCAGCTCTCACGACATGGGAAAGCTTGTCAAGGCAATATGCAGCGTCGGATGTCTTGGCTGCGGTAAATGTAAAAAGGCGTGCCCTGAAAAGGCTGTAACCGTAGTGAAATTTCTGAGCGTAGTTGATCCTGAAAAGTGCAACGGCTGCGGCAAGTGTTTTGAAAAATGTCCCACCGGTATTATTCAAAGCTTAGTAGCTTAATCATATTACCATTGGGTTGACTGTTGATACATTGTAGATGCTAAAACAGAGGAGATAAAAGATGGTCAAGAAGATTCTGATTGCCATGGATGAGTCTGATTACGCTAAGAAAGCCGTAAAATATGTGGCTTCCGCGGTGAGACCCACAGTTCATATAACTCTGTTTAGCGTCATGCCGACTATTTCCTCAAAGCTGGAAAGAGAACTGCACCATCCATTGTTTGCAGAAAAGGTGGAAGGGCTCAAAGGGATAACGGCTGAGAAGAAAAAGCTGGTGGAAGCAATGATGGAAGAATGCCGTACGATTTTAAAGGATGCGGATGTACACGATAAGAATATTGAAGTGAGGATAGTAAACAAGAAGGTTGGAATCGCCCGGGATATCATAGCGGAAGCGGGAACAGGGGGCTATGATACCGTTGTGGTGGGACGAAGGGGATTGTCTGCCACTGCCGCCTTTGTTTTAGGGAGCATATCAAATAAGATTGTTCAGAACATAAAGAATTGCACGGTCTGGGTTGTTGAATAAAGAGCATGTCGAAGAAGGCGTGGTCGTAGAACAACTGCCAGACAACCACGCAAAGGTAAAGATTCGAAAAAGCTCCTCCTGTGACGCTTGCTCACATAAGGGTTTTTGCAATCCGTTTGGTAGAGACAGTATGATAATCGTGGCTGCCAATCCGCTAAACGCGGGAGCAGGGCAGAAGGTACGCATGGCCTTCAAGGTGGAAAAAGAGAGGAAGGCCGTCACGATTCTTTACATTGTCCCATTAATTGGGCTTTTAGTAGGGGCTTTTGTTGGAGATGCCCTTAATTTATGTGGCAACCGGGATGCTTCGGCTGCCTTTTTTAGTATCCTGTTTGTGGTGATTACCTTTTTAGGTATACGATATTACAGCCGTATAAGATATGAGCGTGACGTTTCTTACAAGCCGACGGTTATTGAGATAGTGGAGTAGGAAATGACATTGTCAGGAGGTAACTGGTAAATGAGATTTGGAAAGTGGATATTAGCGATTTTCGTACTGAGTATGTTTCTATTTTCGGGTCCGGCTATGGCCACCGATCATGACGTTGCGACACATGATACAGGCATAACCCATGAGGAGACAGATCATGAGGCTATAGAGGCTGGCCAGGAACATGGTCATGCCGATTTAGATACGCATGGGCAGGTTGCAGAGCATGGACATGGTCACGAAGTCGCAGGGGCTCATGGCGCAGGAGAGGAAGCTCACGGCCATGGTCATCACGGACCAAACTTGGGAGAGATCCTTCCTCTCTGGAGCTGTATCCCTTTTGCGTGCATGCTTCTTTCCATAGCGCTTTTTCCTCTTTTGGCGCCGCACTTCTGGCACCATCACTTCGGCAAGATATCCGCTTTCTGGGCGGCATTGTTAGCCATCCCTTTTTTGATTGCCTTTAAAGGGGGCGCCGTGTATGAGATTCCCTTTTATTATCCTTCTCTGGGCTCTTTATACCGTTTCCGGCGGCATCGCGCTTAAAGGCACATTGCGTGGCACGCCGATGTTAAACACCGTTATGATACTTATCGGCACAGTGCTCGCTTCGTGGATGGGGACCACGGGAGCCGCCATGCTGTTGATCCGGCCATTTTTAAAGGCGAATAATTATCGAAAAAACAGGACCTTTATGGTGGTCTTCTTTATCTTTTTGGTTGCCAATGTCGGAGGTTCATTGACACCGTTGGGCGATCCCCCGCTCTTTTTAGGATTTCTCCATGGGGTCTCCTTTTTCTGGACCATGAAGATAATGCCCCATATGCTTGTAACATCCGGCATTCTCCTGGTGATCTACTTTTTCCTTGATTCATATCATTATAAAAAAGAAGGGTTGAGCGGCGCTCCTGTAGAAGAAGGGGAGAAGGAACCTCTTAAATTAGAAGGTACGCATAATTTTCTCTTTCTTGGAGGTGTTATCGGAGCGGTTCTCATGAGCGGGATCGTAGACTGGGGTGAGATCAATACATTTGGGGTTCACCGGGCCGTACAGGATTGGGTAAGGGATGGTATCCTGATCGGCATGGGTATGCTCGCGTTGCTGACGACAAAGAAAGAACTGCGTGAATATAACGACTTTTCCTGGTTTCCGATTGTCGAGGTAGCCTATCTCTTTATCGGGATATTCATTACCATGATCCCGTGTCTCCTTATACTCAAGGCAGGCTTAAAGGGGGAACTCGCCTTTTTGATCGCCGCGGTAAAGGAGCCGTTCCATTACTTCTGGGTCACGGGCGCCCTTTCCGGCTTTCTTGATAACGCGCCGACTTATCTCACATTTTTCAATACCGCCCTTGGAGCCTTTTATCCGGGGATGCCAGAGTCTCAGGCTGTTCCTCTTCTTATGACGGAAAGTTCGATCTTCTTGAAAGCGATTTCAGCCGGCGCGGTCTTCTTTGGCGCCTTTAGCTATATCGGGAATGCGCCTAACTTTATGGTACGGTCAATCGCGGAGGAGGCAGGCACGCCCATGCCGAGCTTCTTTGGTTATATAATAAAGTTTTCCGTGGTCTACTTGCTGCCGACTTTTGTGGTCGTAACTTTAATCTTCTTCTAAAGGATGGGGGCATCTTATGAAATTTAAAAAGATTTTGTTTCCTACAAGATTCAGGGAACTGGCGTTTAACTCGCTGGAATCAGTTTTGGAACTTAAGAAGGCCGGTCTCGAAGAGATTGTCCTGACCTATATCATCCCCAGGGAAGAGGTCGCCTTTGTGCCGTATGGCGGATATATGAAAGACGAGGAAGAACGCCTAAGAGAACAGGCGCAGATCCGTTTTGAAGACTGGCAGGAAGCAATATCAAAAAAGGGTATTAAGAGTAAGATCAGGATTGAAGTGGGCGCTCCCATCGCAAAGATTTTGCGTATTTCAGCCGAAGAGAAGGTCGATCTGATCGTGGCCGGGAGAAAAAAGAGAACAACACTGGAAAAGGTCTACGTTGGCTCGCATACCCTGGAACTTATGCGTCGGAGCACTGTTCCCATCTTGATCAGCAAATATATGGTTCAGTTTGAATGGGAAGGTGAGTTGATTACCCGGGTAAACGATCGTATTTTTACCAATCCTCTTCTTGCTACTGACTGGTCTGACCCCTCTAAAAAGGCCCTGAAGGCGGTTTCGGCTCTTAAAGGAGCAGTTGATAAGGCAATGGTAACGCATATCGTTGGAGTTAAGATTGGGAAGGGGCTTGACAAGTCAGAAGTTAAGCGTGTCGAAAAGGAGAGCAAAGAGCGGTTGGGGAACTATTGTGATGAGTTGAAAAAAGACGGAATCAAGGCAGAGTCGCACATGTTTTCCGGGCGGACCGCACCCGAGATTATGAGGATGGCGCGAGAACATAAAGCCAGCATGATTGTTATGGGTACCACGGGCAAGGACCGGTTCAAGGAGTTTTGGCTGGGAAGCGCTTCACACCGGGTGGCAGAGATGTCGGAGGTGCCGGTGTTATTAGTCCCATAAAATGTCTGCCAGAAACGGCATATTTTGACCCGATACTGCGTTCTCCGCAGGTTTCTGTCCTCGACGTAGCATTGGCTACGCCTGCGGTAGAAACCTTTGTGCGGCCTTGTCTCGGAACAAAATCTGCCATTTTTGGGCAGACATTGTTTATCCTAAAATAAAAAAAGCGGATAGAGATTTTATCCGCTTTTTTTAGTTGCTTAAATTTTCAGTCTGTTTTTTTCTGCTATGAGCTAACCTTGTTTCCAGCCTTGTGAGCGGAAGGTTCTCCCCCCTCGTGCTATAATCATTGTTTCTATGTCAGCTAAGGAATGAGCAAGATTAACGCTATCAGGTGGTGTTAATACAAAAAGGGTGGTGGAGAGGGCATCTGCTTCCATAACAGTAGGGGCCACTACCGTGGCGCTTATGGTTTCCCGTGGTGAATCTCCGGTAGTTTTGTCAACGATATGATGATGGCGTTTATCCTTGTCGAAATACCTTTCATAGTTGCCGGATGTTGCTACGGCGCCGTTATTGAGTTCCAGGACTTCGATATATTCCTTCCTGCCCCACGGATCCCTTATGCCGACCTTCCACGCTTTTTCAGGGCCGTTCCCTCCGATTGCTCTGATGTCGCCGCCTGCGTTGATGAGCGCGTATTTTATCCCATGCCGTTCAATAAGGTTCGCTGCCTGGTCTATAATATATCCTTTTGCTATGCCATCTAAGGTGATCTGCATCCCTTCCTTGAGAAATCTGATCCCTTGTTTGTCTATTTTGACCTTGTCATAGTCGACAAGCGCCATCTTTTCTTTTATCTGCCGCACCGTTGGTGGAGCGCCGGTTTTTGCAAAGGTTTCCTTATAGAGATTAACAAGGGGGAGGACTGTAATATCAAATGCGCCTTTGCTTATATGATTAAAATAAGCAGCCTGATGGAATACCGCTGCTATCTCTGGAGATATGTCATTCAAAGTACCTTTTGTATTTAACCAGCTTACCGGGGTATCAGTAGCATGCCGGTCGAATATCTTTACCAATTCCGTCATCCTTGCAAAGGCTTTTTCCTGAACTTCTTCAGCCTTATCACGGGACGCATCAACGATTGTTATATTTACAAAGGTTCCCATAAGGGGACGTGTTCTGTTTACCTGATGAAGGTTGGCGGGAAGCTTGCCTTCGCTTGGTTTGGCTATAAGGGCAGGGGCAGCTACGCCAAAACCGAGTATTCCCATTAACTTGAGACAATTTCTACGGTCCACCATCTCTTCCATTCTTTTTTTCAAATAACCTTTGTCCATCTTTGTCTCCCCTTCTTGATTGCATAAAATAACCATCTCTCAATACCGCATAACCAGCTATTAGTCAAGAAAATTTTAAGTTTTTTGCCGCATTGTTTTGCTTGACAGCCGTAGAGTATTTTGGTATTAAAGAAAAGTTTCGTTGTGCATGTTTTTAACATCGAACAAGGAAGGGTGCTATGAAAAAAAACTTGGCTGTGTGTAGTGGGATTGCGGTTTTAGTCGCTATTTGTCTTTCTATGTCAGTGTATGCGCAAGATGACATGATGACGCTTGAACACGATATCTTTGTCGATCGTCAGAGGCCTGCGGTCCCTTTTCCGCATATGCTGCATGCCGATGAACTGGGAATCGATTGTCTTGACTGCCATCATGTGTATGACGCAAAGGGTGAAAATGTATGGGACGATTCCGAAGAGTCTGACTGCACCGCGTGCCATAAGCTTGAAGCAGACGGTAAGGCGATGCCTGCTATGAAAGCGTTCCATACCAATTGCCAGGGCTGCCATAAAGAGGAAGGCAAAGGCTCTGTGACATGCGGCGAATGCCATCCGCGAACAAAACAAGCCCCAAAAGAGACCCATTGAAAAAGAGGGGGCTTTCATTTTCCTTGTCAGACCTGAACTGTCTACTCTGAGTTCGAAGGAGAGACGCTGTGTTTTGTCCTGACGTAATCTATATTTTTTCTCTTGAGCCGGTTTCAAAATTGAACATTTTGTAACCGGCTTTTTTTTTAAGCAAATAACAGGGAGAAAGCCTTATGCAGCGCTTCAAAAAATATGTGGGTGAGAAGATTTCACTGGCAAACATCAAGGATGCGGCAGGGATTGGTTCTTTTGGTATGACGTGCAGATATCTTCCGGACCCGCCTGAAGATTTTGACGAGTTTGAGTTTGTTACCGACTTCGGGGGCACAAAGAACCTTGGCCTGATGGTGACAATAGAACTTATGATAATCAAGAAGCTGTTTTTTGGAATGATATCTGCTGAAGACCCTGATGTTATTAGACCTCTTAGCGAATCGGAACTCGAACAGCTCTTAAAGGAGCGTGGGCCTCAACTGGAGGGCTTTTTTGAATACATTATCTCGTGATTTCAGATGATGGTTTTGTAAAAAGTCCCACGCCTTAGCGTGGTCACTCCCGCGTAGGCGGGAATCCAGAACAGCCGATAATAATAGAGCCTCTTGCAGAAACAACTTCGTCACGAGATCGTGCGAAAAAGTTTCTGCGCAAGGAAGAGGAGTCAAAATAGCCGCAGGCGTAGCGGTAGCTACGTTGAGGACGATTTTGCGACGATGACGCAGCGCAGAGCTTTTGCAGCCGATCGCAGTAGATGGCTGTTTCTGCAAGGGGCTCAATAGTTAATAAAAATAAAAAAGGTCAGGCCTCTTGCGAGGCCTGACCTTTTTTTGTGTTATCAGTTTTTTGTGTTATCAGTTATGGCTGCAAATGCTCAGGTATCTCCATTGCTTCTATAAGGAGTTCACTGAAAAATTTTACTTTCATCCCAAGCTTATATCCGTCAACAATATCTTCAATACCGCTATGGCAGTTGTGGCACGGCGTTACAATGGTATGGGCGCCGGTTGCCTTAAATTGCTCTGCCTTTACTTTGTTTCCCGCGACCCGGATTTTCTTCCAGGGTGGGCCGCAATTAATAACACCGCCGCCTGCATTGCAGCAATAGTTATGTCTGTCATTCGGAGTAACATCTACAAACTCCGCACAGACCGCATTCATAATATAGCGAAGTTGGCTGCCTAATCCTGCGTTTCTTATAACGTTACACGGATCCTGTACTGTTATCGGACCTTCGGCTTTTTTTGCTATCTTGATTCGGCCGCTTTTTATCAGGTCATAATAAAATGATATGGCATGAACTAGCGGTATAGGCGGCTTCATCCATCCCATCCAGGTGGGACCATCATATTCTGCCCCCCTGAACGCATGACCGCATTCACCCATAACTATCTTTTTTACCTTGAGTCTTTGGGCTGTTTCATAATGAAGCCTTTCCACCCTGGCCATGACCTCAAAATCGCCTGAATACATAGCCATATTGCTGTTATCCCATCCGGCGGTGGCAGGCATGGTCCAGTCAAGTCCGGCCACCCGCATAATCGCGGTGATGTTGCCGAGAAGCTGGGCCAGGAACTTTGGTTCAGGGCCGATAACAGAGTACATAATTTCAGCGCCTTCCTTTTCCAAGGGGAGACGAGCGCTCGGCACATAGCCCTGGCCCTCTTCTTCCTGCCACTGGAGGGTATCTATCCATTCGTCCGGTTTTACCCACATCTGGTTCATTGTGGCGGCGTGACTGTGAACCGTATCCTGTAGATAAAGGGGCACCATGTCTAATTTTGCGCATATCCGCCGGACCACGAGAAGCATGTAGGCGATATCGATTCCAAACGGACAGTACATGCCGCAACGGCGGCAAAGATTACATTCTGTATGGGCGATTTGAGAGCATCTTTTGATAAATGCGGCGTCAACAGCGCCTTTATTTTTTAACATTACCCATATGGTGTCCTTTACCTTGGTGACCGGAGCATAACTGACATCTCGGTCATTAGAAAGAAACCAATGACATGCCTCGGCGCATAACCCGCAGTGGATACATGTATTAACGTAAGTCCACAAACGACCGCCGGTTTCTTTGTCTATAACTTCATTGATAACTTTTTGTATCTGTTCGGGTCTGAGTTTTGCCTCGGCCTTGTCCATGGCATCATCTACTACCGGTTCTCTTTTAGTTATGGTGGGTCTCATAATATATTCTCCTTAACATTGTATTGCTGTTAAATTCTTACCAATCCTTTGAATGCTTTACATGACCTTGCTCACTCCCGTAATATGATCTTGTAAAAACAAAGAAGAGCATGTGGCTTAGCCTTGTAAAAGGAATGGCTATCAGCATGATCTCGCCGGCAAGGATATGAATTATCAGCATGGTCTTATAATCAAACCACTGATGGTATGCAATGAAGCCGGTTATAAAGGGCAGAGCGGTAATTGCCAGCAGAAGATAGTCCGAAGCATCGGTGACGTTTTTTACCACAGGGTCTGTTAACCTTCTGTATAAGAAAAAGATACAACCGGCAATAACTATGATTGTCATATAGTCGGCGATTGTATCCGACATACTCCACCAGCTTATATTCCAGGATTCATCCCAGAGAATATTATGAGCCAAAAGAAAAATAGGTGTGACAACCAGACAGATATGAAAGGCAAACGTTACAATAGTAAATGCTGGCCGTTGTTTCATATACTGATTATTAAAAGGTATTACCCAGTGCACAAGAGAAGCTAAACTGTGTTTTAATGACATATGCGGAAACACAATTTTCTCCTTTTTACAACCTGCCAACATGTAGATTATTCTATAAAGACTCCCCGCAATAAAAATGATGAAGGCAGCCCATGCCAGCGGCCCGCGTACCAATTCATACATTTGTTTTCCCCCCTTCAGTAAATGGTATCAAAGTTGTTGGCATTTTTCAAAGGTCTCTCTTTAGGGAACAGAATTACCATTTTTATCAAGTTTACATACTTGCCAACGGGACTATTCGACGATAATATTTCTTGTCTTCTATGCCCCGTATGAGTACCTTGGTCCCGTCAGGAGATATAACAGGGTCCCAAAGGGCTTCATACTTGCTGCCCCATATCTTGCCATTAACTGCTATGGCAAACTTGCCGTGTCTTTCTACTTTACAAATTACCTTATCTCCATCGGGGCTAAAAACAGGAGGCCAAATATTATCATAGTACGCACCGTCTCCGAGCACTGTCCCGTCAACAACAAGAAACCAAAATCCCCTGTCTTTGGCAATAGCGGCTACCTTAGTGCCATCCGGGTTAAAATAGGGCTGCAAGACACATTCTCCGAACTTGGTTCGCCAGGGCTGACCGTCTACAGCAACAGTCCATTTGGCAAACGATGTGGCAACTGTTGCCGCGATCCTTTCGCCGTCAGGGCTATAGGTTTGGTACAGGATATTGGTAAAACCCTTATCCCAGACAAGGGTTCCGTTGGTTGCCAGGAACCATCGGCCGCCTTGCCGTACCGGCGCGGTTACCACATTGTTGTTATGAGGATGAAAGACAGGCTCCCATGTACAGCCGGCTGTTGTCTCCCATGGCGCCCCATTTACGACAATGCCGTAGTCACAAATAGCGGCTCTGTATTCTGCGGCGATTTTCTTGCCGTCATTACTGATGGTGAGTCCGTAGAGATCTATAAAGTTGTCTTGCCACGGCTTGCCGTTTACCACCACCGACCATGTGCCATTCAAAAACCCTTCAAGATCAGCCTGGCCAAGGGGAACGGTTTGAGCAATAGCGGCCACGGTTTTCCCGTCAGGGCTTATGACATAACTTGCTATACTCTGCAGTTCCTTAGAACACTCCCATGTTTTTTCATCAACTGCGATCCCATATAGATCATCTTGTTTAACAGTTGCCGCAATCACTTTGCCGTCGGCGCTGAACTTGGTATCCCAAATATACTCGTAGGAGTTTTCCCAGGCCTTTCCGTCCACAGCCATAGTCCATTCCATGTCCTTTGACGCCAAAACAGAGAGCCTGCCGTCAGGGCTGAATCTGGAATACCATAGCTTTTCATATGGCTCTTCCCACGTCTCTCCATTGACACATACGTTGAATTCTCCCTCCCCTATTTTTACAATAGAGGCAATCTTCTCGCCGTCGGGACTCACATAAGGCTCCCAGACATCTTCAAACCGGGCCTTCCATTCTGCTGTGTCGGCAATCATCTTTTCTTTGCTTTTCCAGTCCCAATTTTCCAAATCAGGCATTCTCACACCTCCCTAATTTTTGTTTGGAGTCTGATCTATAAGAATTTATTTTCATATTGTTTGGCGGACTATTGCTGCCATTTTAGTGCCGGGGTAATTGTGTTCTACAGAAATCGTATACAACCTTAGACTATTCTTTACAAAAGGTCAAGGTAAAAACGATGGTAAACGGTTGTTTTAAAAGAAAAACAAGCAAGTATAACTGTTTGGTGTTATTAGGTTAATTAGAGTTTTGTGTTAATAGTGTCTTTTTTTCTTGACACGGAGAGACCTGATTGTTATAGGATAAGCCCTTGTATATTTAGTGTATATGTATCAGAAGAATGTCCGTACGGTATAGCAATTGAAACCTTGGACCAAGTAAGATTGAGAGATCACACAAAAAACGGAGGGTTCCCATGTATGAATTTGTAAGAGGGCCGTTGGCCTTGATTTCATTTGCCATCTTTTTTATCGGGATTATCGTCAGAGTCGTCTGGTACGTGAAAGGTCTTGATTGGAGACTCGACAGAGTGGCCTATCTTGAAAAGGCTGATTACGGGATTCGGGGCGCTCTAAAATCTATTTTCCACTGGATATTGCCGCTCAATCATACAACCGCAAACCACCCGATTTTTATGGGGGCGACTTATCTTTTCCACATATGCCTCCTTACGGCTCCACTCTTGTTAATGGCTCATGTCATGCTGATAGAAGAATCGTGGGGCATTAGCTGGCCTACCATACCTGATACCATAGCAGATTATATGACCTTGGCGGTCATTGCCGCAGGAGGTTTCTTGTTTGCTCGTCGTTTAGTCTTACCCCACGTTAAAATCTTGACCACCGGATCTGATTTTCTTGTCTTGTTCATTGCGTTAGCTCCATTCATTACCGGCTTTATTGCCTATCATCAGTTGATGGGATACAAGTTGTGGTTGATCGTGCATATCCTCGCAGGCGAGATAATGCTGATAGCGATTCCCTTTACCAAACTTTCCCATGTTGTTCTCTTCTTCTGCTCACGTGCTCAAATCGGTATGGATTACGGGATAAAGAGAGGCGGGCAGAAAGGGAGCGGAGTTGCCTGGTAATCTGATAATAGTGACTCGATAATAATTGTTATCAATGAGGCAGTTTCAAAATGTTCAATTTTGTCTAAGGTCAAGAAAGGCGAAAAATATAACCACAGGAATACTTGAAGTATTTCGAGGATTATAATTTGAGCCTGACGCAGAGATTAGGCAAAAGGGGACGTTTTGAAACTGGCTCCAATAACTTCATTTTAAGGAGAGATAGATATGGCAGAAGAAGCAAAAGAGCAAACCGTGGCACCTCTTGTTACCAGAGTCCCTATTAAGACCAAAGAGGATCTCGATGCCTTGTTAGCGGACAGACAGGGCAGAGGGTATTACAAGGAACTTG
>JAFDAE010000352.1 GCA_019314005.1 Deltaproteobacteria bacterium
AGCGGTTCAGATTCAGGACCGACCAGCTTTACTTTAAGTCTCCGGATGAGATGAAGAGAGATTTCGCAAGTTATCCGGGCGCCATAGAAAATACAGCGCTTATTGCCGGCCAATGCAATGTAGAACTTGAATTCGGCAAGTATCATTTTCCAAAATTTCCAATAGCCCCTGGTGAAACAGCAGGCGAAAGAATGGCCCGTAACGCGGAAGCCGGGTTAAAACAACGACTGCAGGAGATAGCTGAGCGACACCAGGAGCCCATAGATGAAGAACACTACTGGAAACGTTTACAGTATGAGATCGATGTTATTCAGAAGATGGGTTTCCCCGGCTACTTTTTGGTGGTTGCCGATTTCATACGCTATGCCAAGGAGTCGGGGGTTCCGGTCGGGCCGGGTCGCGGCTCGGCTGCAGGGAGTTTGGTAGCCTACTCTCTCGGCATCACTGATCTCGATCCCATCGAATACGGGCTGATCTTTGAACGGTTTTTGAATCCTGGCAGGCAGAGTATGCCTGATATTGATGTGGATTTCTGTATGGATAAACGTGAGGCGGTTTTCAAGTATGTATTGGAAAAATATGATGGTCCGGAACACGTTGCTCAGATTATCACATTCGGAAAACTCCAAGCCCGCGCGGTGATCCGTGACGTGGGCCGAGCCCTTGATATCCCCCTTCGGGAGGTCGATGTTATTGCCAAATTGGTCCCTGAGGTTCTGAAGATTACCATTGAGCAGGCGATTAAACAAGAACCGAAACTCCGGAAGATAGAGCGGGAAGATCCCCGGATAAAAGAACTTCTTGCCATTGCGCGTGTTTTAGAAGGGCTTCCCAGACACGCTTCCACGCATGCGGCAGGTGTCGTGATTTCCGGCAGACCGCTGGTCGAATATCTTCCTCTTTACAAAGGCTCAAAGGGTGAGGTGGTCACCCAGTATGACATGAAGTGTGTGGAGGCTATCGGGCTGATTAAGTTCGACTTCTTAGGGCTTCGCACATTGACTGTAATAGACCATGCCCTAAAGCTCATACGAGAAAGATATGATAATGCCCCGGATATTTCCAGGCTTGACATGGAAGATGTTAAGACATTTGAACTTTTGTGCGCAGGGAAGACCACCGGCGTATTTCAGCTTGAAAGTTCTGGTATGAAGGACCTTCTAGTCAAGTTGAGGCCTGAATCGTTTAATGAGATTATAGCGCTGGTGGCCCTCTACCGGCCGGGACCGTTGGAAAGCGGAATGGTCGATGATTTTATTAAACGAAAACACGGCAAGGTGGAAGTCGCGTATCTTCTCCCCGAGCTTGAACCTATCCTGAAAGATACCTATGGCGTTATCCTCTACCAAGAGCAGGCAATGAAAATAGCTTCTGTTCTTGCGAACTATTCCATGGCCGAGGCGGATAATCTCAGGAAGGCCATGGGCAAGAAAGTCGCAGAAATTATGGTACAGGAGAGGAAGCGCTTCTTAGAAGGGTCACGTGATAACGGAATTGATCTAAAAAAGGCCGAAGCCATATTCGATCTGATCGAGAAGTTCGGGGGGTACGGCTTTAACAAATCGCATAGCGCAGCATACGCGCTTATCGTCTATCAGACCGCTTATCTAAAGGCCAACTATCCGATAGAGTATATGGCGTCTGTGCTTACCAGTGAAATGGGAAACACAGACAATGTGGTTAAATATATTACCGAGTGTCGCAATCAGGGGATTGCCGTCCTTCCGCCTGACATCAATGAGAGCGGAATGAATTTCACAGTGGTGGAACAAAGCATTCGATTCGGGCTCGCCGCAATAAAAAATGTAGGTGGGGGTGCGATCGAATCGATTATTTCTGCCAGAGAGGCGGATGGCCCTTTTAAATCAATTTATGATTTTTGCGAGCGGGTCGATCTACGTAGAGCGAACAAACGGGTAGTTGAGAGCCTTATCAAGTGCGGCGCCTTTGATTCCACAGGCGCAAGACGCTCACAGATGCTGTCTGTGATGGAAGATGCCTTGGAGATCGGGCAGAAGAGGCAAAAAGACAGGATAAGCGGGCAATTTAGCCTGTTCGGCGCTACCACCGAGGCGGGTGGGGTACAGCCGACACTTCCGGACATGGAAGAATGGCCGGAGAATCAACGATTAGCCTTTGAAAAAGAGACGCTTGGGTTTTTCGTTACCGGCCATCCTTTGGCTAAGTACGAAAAGATCCTCTCCAAATATACCTCTGCTGATACAGTGAAAATTTTGGATTTCCCAGATGGCAGACAGGTGAGAATCGGGGGGGTAGTAAGTAGCTTTAAGGTGATCACTGACCGAAAAGGGGGAAGGATGGCATTTGTGACATTAGAGGACCTACACGGTTTTGTGGAAATGACCCTCTTTGCCACACTGTATGCCAAAGTGTCGGAATTCATAGATACGGATCTTCCGATTTTTGTAGAGGGTCATATAACCAAAGACGAAAAGTCAGTAAAAATATTAGCAGATTCCGTGAGTCCGCTTTCAAAAGCAGAAGAACTGAGTGCCACGGCAGTAAATTTTAATATTGATGTAACAGGGATTGATAAGGAGCAACTAAAAGAGTTTCGTTCAATATTGGACAACTATAAAGGGGAATGTCCAGCTTTTATCAATCTGCGAATTCCAAGAAAGTCAGAGACCGTAATCGCGCTCCCTGATTCACTGAGAGTACAACCGGGCCGCGCTCTTTCCGAAGCTGTGGATCGTTATTTCGGACAAGAAGTAGTTGAAATCGTGTTTCAAGAAAAGAATGGTATTTAGGTGTTTAGGGATTTAGGAATTGAGGGATTTAGGGATTGGGGAATTGAGGGATTCCTGAATTATCCTATGAAAACCTACAC
>JAFDAE010000062.1 GCA_019314005.1 Deltaproteobacteria bacterium
ATTAACCAGTGTCGATCCAGAAATGGTAGATTTTGTCCCAAGACAAGGCCGCACAAAGGTTTCTACCGGAGGCGTAGCAACGCTACGTCGAGGATAGAAACCTGCGGAGAACGCAGTATTGGGGCAAAATATGCCGTTTCTGGATCGACACTATAAAATATACCTGCTGAGATCCTCATCCTCTTTTATATCCTTGAGCATTTCATCTACGTAATCGGCATCAATGACTATCTCTCTCCCTTTTGCAAGATCCGGCGCTTCAAAGAGAATATCATCCAACAATCTTTCAACAACTGTATGGAGTCGCCGTGCTCCTATATTTTCCGTACGCATGTTTACTTCCGCGGCAATATCTGCAATGGCCTCTATGGCTCCGTCTTGAAAACTAAGCGGGACACCTTCTGTATCAAGAAGTGCTTTGTACTGGGTAATCAGCGCGTTTTTCGGTTCAGTTAATATCTTTATAAATTCGTCCTTGCCCAGTGAATTGAGTTCCACCCGAATCGGAAACCTCCCCTGCAGTTCAGGAATCATGTCAGAAGGTTTACTTATATGAAACGCCCCTGACGCGATAAAGAGTATATGATCTGTCTTAACCATCCCGTACTTTGTATTCACCGTGCATCCTTCCACTACCGGCAACAGATCTCTTTGCACTCCCTCTCTGGAGACATCCGGCCCATATCCTCCCTGTCTTGCACTCACCTTATCAATCTCGTCTAAGAAAATGATCCCTGTCTGTTCCGTTCTCGTAATGGCGCTCTTGACTACCGCATCCATATCAATGAGACGCTGGGCTTCCTCCTGAGCTAAAAGCTCAAGGGCCTCCGGCACTTTTACCTTCCGTTGTTTTGTCTTTTTTGGAAAAAGTCCTCCGAACATATCCTTTACATTAACATCCATCTCCTCAAGCCCAACGCTTGAGAATATCTCCACCACAGGCGCGACACGGTCCGCAACCTCCAGGTCCACATACCTACCGTCCAGTTTCCCCTCCCGAAGAAGTAAACGCAATTTTTCACGGGTAGAACTATCAGGAGTCTGCTCCTCTTTTTTTACGAGTTCGAGGGTCTTTTCAGGAGGTTCCGCTTCTTCGATCGGTTCTTTTTCTTTTCGGGGCGGAAGCAGGATATCCAACAACCGTTCTTCGGCAATTTTTTGGGCTTTTACCTTCACCCTTTCCTGTTCTTCCGCTTTTGTCATGTTAACCGCAAGTTCGGTAAGGTCCCGAATCATCGACTCTACATCACGGCCCACATATCCCACCTCAGTAAATTTGGACGCCTCTATTTTAAGAAAAGGAGACTCGGCCAATTTTGCAAGGCGCCTGGCAATCTCTGTCTTTCCCACTCCTGTCGGTCCGATCATAATAATATTCTTTGGAGCGATTTCATCTCGCAGATCTTCAGGTACCTGCTGTCGACGCCAACGGTTTCTCAATGCGATCGCTACGGATCTTTTAGCATCTTCCTGACCAATGATATACTTATCCAGTTCGGAAACGATCTCCCGTGGTGTTAAATTATGCATATATTCAAACATTCCTCCACCAATCATTAAAATTCTAAATTTAAACTTGATATGATAGGTTTGAACAGGTAAAAAAGTCAAGTAAAAAGGGGATTTCTCGAACAACCTCTAAAGGACAACGGACAGGCAAAAAAATGTTCACCAACTTCATTTACTTTATCATAATTATTCTTATCTATACCACCTATCTCCCCCCGGAAAAGACTTATCTTGGGGGGGCTGAAACAGTAGTGGCTTTTGTCTTTAACCTGTTTTTGTTCATAGCTATCAATTACCGCAGATACAAAGACCTGACTCGAAAAGGATTGGAGCAGCCAGACAATTCAGCGCTCCAACACCGCTACGATCTTCTCTTTACCCAGCATGCAATCTTAGCAATCGTATTCTTTGCGGTAAATATATATGTCTTGAATCTCAAAATCTTTCTAATCCGAATTCCGATATTTGCCCAAATTCCAACCCTGGCCGCTGTTTGCTTTTTACTCCTCTTTATAGGCCACTTAGCCATTATCTGGTGGTTTGCTTACCAACCATACCGCGTGCTGTTTCGGACCGAATTAACCAGGCGTGCGTTTGTAACTTCCCATATATCTTTCAATATCCCGATCGTCATTCCATGGATATTGATTTCGTCGGTCTCTGACATCATAATCTATCTCCCGTTTGAGGCCCCCAAAAAGTTATTATCAACCCCGGAGGGACAGGTTATTCTGTTTTCCTTATTCCTGGGGGCAATGGCCGTGTATATACCGGCTTTGGTACAATTTTTCTGGAAATGTCGTCCCCTAAAAGGCCCGGTCAGAAATCGCATTGAAGCGCTTTGCGAAAAAGCCGGTTTTACGGCGCGTAACATTATGATATGGCCCGTGTTTGAAGGGAAGATGCTGACCGCGGGGGTAATGGGTATAATAAAACGTTTTCGATACATTTTGATAACCAAGGGGCTTATCTCTGTATTGACCGACGAAGAACTTGATGCCGTAATAGCACATGAGATAGGTCATATTAAGAAAAAACACCTCCTGTTTTACCTGGCCTTTCTTATCGGCTACATGATCCTTTCCTATGCATCATTTGATGTAATACTTTATCTCCTTTTATCCAGCGATTGGCTATATACGCTGCCCAAAACAATTCAAATCGAAGAGTCTACCCTTGTGTCGATATTTTTCGCCCTCTCTCTCGCATTACTCCTTTTGATTTACTTCCGTTTTCTGTTTGGATACTTTATGCGTAATTGCGAACGACAGGCCGATCTGTACGCCTTTACGGTTCAAGGTCACCCCCGGGCGCTGATCAGCTCCCTTGAAAAGATCGCCTTTTACACCGGTACTGACAAAGACACCCCAAGCTGGCATCATTTCAGTATTCAAGAGAGGATTGATTATTTAAAAAAATGTGCCGCTGATAATCGATGGATTACACGACATGACCGTAAGCTCCGAAAAAGCATAATCTTCTTTTTCTGCGGATTATTAGTAGCAGGCTATTTTGGGTATGCGCTGAATTTCGGAGCCATGGGAAAAACTCTCAACGGACACTTCATAGAAACAGCAGTAAACCGTAAGCTCGAGCAAGACCCGAACAATCCTCATCTCTACCTGACGCTCGGGTCACTCTACCATGAGAAGAAAGAATACGAAAAAGCGATACATTCCTATGAAAAGACTTTGCAAATAGCCCCAGACCACCCCGAGGCGCTCAATAATCTCGCATGGCTCTATGCCACCTGTGAAGACGTTGAAAAAAGAGATTACTCCAAGGCGTTAACCTACTCAATACAAGCGGCAAATTTGAAACAAACCCATTATATACTCGACACATTGGCAGAGAGCTATTATGTAAACGGGTTATACAAACTGGCGATTGAAGCAGAAAAACGAGCGCTGGCAATGAATCCCGGCAATAGAAGATATTATGAGGAACAATTGAAGAAGTTTGAGAAAGGATTAAAGAATTGAGGAATTGAGGGATTGTCGATTGAAGATTGTCGATTGAAGATTGGTGGAAGACTGATCAATAGTCAATGGGGTGAGTAATCAGTTTCCATCCAGAAATGGTAGATTTTGTCACAAGACAAGGCCGCACAAAGGTTTCTACCGGAGGCGTAGCAATGCTACGTCGAGGATAAAAACCTGCGGAGAACGCAGTATTGGGACAAAAGATGCCGTTTCCGGATGGATACTATTTTATACAGACCTTCCGGACCTGTAACAGATCAGTATGGCCTGTAAAGATCTTTTCAATGCCGTCTTGTTTTAGAGTTGTCATGCCGTCGGCGATGGCCTGCTCACGAATCGTTTCCATAGTGGCCTTTTCCTGAATCAACTTTTTCATGGGATCGGTACCCTTTAAGAGCTCATGTATCCCCATCCGTCCCCTGTAGCCGGTATTATTGCATTTGTCACATCCCTTAGGTTTATGTAGTTTCAGGTACTTGGAATGGGGCATATTGACATTCTTATGGAATGTGTCTTCACCGTATTCACGAACTAATTCGTCATACTCTTCTTTTGAAGGGTTGTACGCTTTCTTACAATCCGGACAAAGGGTTCTCACCAAACGCTGGGCTAAAATCCCAAGAATGGCGTCGGCAAAATTAAAGGGGTCCATACCCATATCAAGAAGCCTTGTTATACTTTCAGGGGCGCTGTTGGTATGAAGCGTGGAGAACACAAGGTGTCCTGTCAAGGATGCTTCTATGCCGATGTGGGTTGTCTCTTTGTCCCTCATCTCACCAACCATTATAACGTCCGGGTCGGCCCTTAAAAAGGCCCGCATGGCAGCCGCGAAATCAAACCCTATCTTTGGCTGAACCTGCACCTGTCTTAATCCTACCTGCGTGATCTCCACGGGGTCTTCTGCCGTCCATATCTTACGATCGGGTTTGTTGATGTACCCCAACGCGGAATGAAGCGTAGTCGTCTTTCCGGAACCGGTCGGTCCGCATACAAAAACAATACCATATGGTTTGGTTACAATGCTGATGAAGTCGTTATAGTTTGTTTTGGAAAACCCCATCTTATCCAGCGGAAGCGGCTCTCCTGCGGCTAAAATACGCATCACCACATCTTCAAGTCCACCGGTAGTGGGGACAGTTGCCACACGGAGTTCGATATCTTTGCCGCCATATTTTTTGAACTTTATTTTTCCGTCCTGGGGCTTGCGACGCTCGGCAATATCAAGGTCAGACATGATCTTGATTCGAGAAATAATAGCATTTCGGTAATTGTAAGGAACTGTTTGATACACCATACAGGCGCCATCTACTCGAAATCTGATTTCTGTATTCTTTTTGCCTGGATATGGTTCAATGTGAATATCTGATGCGTCACGGGCATACGCGTCAAGAACAATTTTGTTTACTAACTGGACAATGACGCCGTCTTGCTCTGATATCGCCTCTTCCGCCTCTTCTATTGCCTCGTCTTCTGACTCTAACTTTACGAGGAGTTCGTCAATGGATCCCTGGTCCATTGAACCACTGGAAAAAAACAGTCTGATATATTTCTGTATATCATCTGCAAGGGCGACATGAAACACAAGTCGTTGCCCTACTGGAAAAAGCGATTTTATCGTATCAATCTTTTGGAGATGATAGGGATTGTCGATGGCGATAATTACAGTATTGTCTTCTTTGCGTAAGGGGACCCATTTGTTGTTTCGCAAAAAGTTAACCTTCATGTTTGCCAAAAGCTCTCCGGGAATCGGAGTACGATCATTGTAATCTTCAAATGGGACCTTATAGAAATGACTAAGCGATTTGCCAATGTCCAATTTGGAGACCTTGTAATCCTTCATTAAAACTTTCTCTATGTCACTTTTTAATTTCCGGGCATCTGCAATAGCTTTGGAGAGTTCTTTTTCCGTAATAAGATGATTTTGCAGGAGATAATCGAACTTATTCGGGCGTGACTTGGCCATCCGCTTCTGATTAAAAATAGCGATCCCGACGGTCTTGCCCATCTCCAGTAATGACTCGGCATCCTTTTGGCTGAATGGAATATCTGACTCGCCTTTTTTATTGATCGCCTGGATGACACCAAGGATATATTGGTTGTGTACTATGGGGACTGCGAGGACCTGTTTTGTAAGGTAACCGGTCTTTTGATCCCACGTATGGTCAAACTTCAAATTGGGGTCAATAGAGGAAAGCTCTTTTTTGTCATAGGCGCTTTTAATATTGATCACTTTATTATAAGCAGCTGCATAGCCTGAAATACTGGACGCTGAAATCGGAACCCGTATTTCATTTACCTCATCTCCGGACATTACCCGGGACATTAGTTCTTTTTTGGCGCCCTCTACTACATATATGGTCAAACGATCAGCACCAAAAAGATCCAGCATATCATTCTTGATATCGAGCAATATTTCATCAATATTCTTAGCTGCATGGATTTTATTGGTTATCTCCTGACACCTTTTACTGTATTCTACCTCACGCTTTAGTGCCGAGACTTCGGATTCCTGACCTGGTTTAGTCCCTGCTTTTTTGGAGAAATCTACAACCGCCATATCTAACTCTTATCCTTCTTGTAAAAAAGGAGATAAATTTTTTTTATACCCACACCTATAAGCATAACAGACAGAATATACAGCGCAATCTGCCTAAAGGTTAGACCCTCGGCAATCGGAAAGACTATGTGGGTTTTGATAATAACACCAATCCCCATCATAATTAACAGAAGGCCCCAAACCAACTGAATGATCTTATTATGTTTCATGATATGATCTTATAGACTCTTCGGTCAAAAGATAAAAAAATGTAATAGTCCGTTTAGGGATTGAAGATTGTCGATTGAAGATTGAAGATTGATGATTGAGCAGTTTTCCACCAATTTTCAATAGACAATCTTCAATCTTCAATTTCCTTATGTCGTTTCCACCGCCTGGCAGCAATAATCATAGCAACAAACAGAGTAAATATTACCCAGTCCCTTCCTATAAGGACAATCGCCAGCCACGGATATCCCTCGTAAGGGCCGGCCAATTCTTTAATTAAGCTGTTTGTAAATATCACTATCAAGACAACAGGAATTATGAATTTAACCGTACAATCCCACAAAGAAGATAACTTCAACATACAAAATTTATTAAGGTATACTCGCAACTTATACGCCTTATAAATCCAGGCGATTAAAATACACTCTAAAATCCCACCCAAGACTAATCCATACTGCGTCAGAAAATGGTCAACAATATCTATCCAGAAAAGCCCCCCTTGAGTGGTAAACATTATACTTCCTACGAATCCTGTAACAGCAAGAACAGAGGCGACTATTTTTCGAGGATAATGAAACTTATCAATGATTCCAGAAGTAAAAGCCTCTAAAATAGAAACCGAAGAAGATATGCCCGCAATTACCAGGCAACTAAAAAAAAGGACCCCGAAGAATTTAGGAAAAGCAGGCAGCATCCCGATCGCCTTCGGAAAAACAACAAACGCAAGACCAATCGATTTATCCACTACTTGATCGATAGGTAGTGAAAGTTTATTAGCCATATAGCCTAATACACAAAACACGCCCACGCCTGCTATTAAGGAAAAACAACTGTTAGCAACGCAAATTGTTATGGAATCCTTCACTATCTGAGTTTTTTTAGGAAGATAGGACGCATACGCAATCATAATACCAAAACCTATACTCAAGGTAAAAAATATTTGGGCAACAGCATCTATCCATACCCTGACATCTTTTAATCTTTCAAAATCGGGCGTTAGGTAAACACTTAGGCCCTGGACTGCTCCCGGCAGGCTTATACTACATCCCACAAGAATGAGAATGAGTATCTCCACCCCTCTAAATACGATAAGCCAGTTCAAAAACCACACCAAGCACAGAGATAAAAGGACAGGAGACCTGACATTGCCGACTTCAAAAGGGCCTTTACTTATCATTAAAAAATTGTTGAAAAAAAAGTTATTAGTGTCGGCGCCCCACTCCAACCCGAACGAAAAGAAAAGATAATTAACACACCAGGCAATAATCACCGAATAGTAAAGGACTACCCCAAACATCACAAATATAATTTGCCACCAGCCCAACCACTCCCAACGACTATTTACCCTGGCAAAACTGGCCGGGGCGGATCCTCTCATCTTATGTCCCAGACCAATCTCTAAAATCATAAAAGGGATGCCTACGATAACAAGAGCTAAAACATAAGGAATGAGAAAGGCTCCTCCGCCATTTTTATAGCAGAGGTAAGGAAATCTCCAGATATTTCCCAAGCCGATTGCCGAACCAATGGCAGCAAGCAAAAAACCAATGTGCGTCTTCCATTGAGGACGGTGGTAAGGGAGAACTTCTTTTTCCATAATAATGTTCATACATAAGCTAACAATCAGTGTCAACTTTTTTTACATTGGCGCGTCATGCACTTGTATGGTAAAAGATAAATATGGATCTGTTCACTCATACCGCAAAAACCGCTACCAGCGTTCAACGCCCTTTGGCAGACCGGATGCGTCCAAAAATCCTTGATACTTTTGTGGGGCAACCCCATATCCTGGGAGGTGACGGCCTGATCCGCCGGGCGATTAAAGAGGACAAACTCTTTTCTATGATCTTCTGGGGGCCTCCTGGATGCGGCAAGACCACACTTGCCATGCTTATCGCTGATGAAACCGATGCGCATTTTATTTCTTTTTCGGCGGTACTGTCCGGCGTAAAAGAGATACGCTCGGTCATTGAGGAAGCAAAAAAACAGCTCAACCTTTATCAGAGGCGTACCATTGTCTTTGTGGACGAGATTCACCGTTTTAATAAAGCCCAACAAGACGCCTTTCTCCACCACGTGGAAAGCGGCCTTATCACGCTCATAGGCGCAACCACTGAAAATCCTTCTTTTGAGGTGATTCCTCCCCTTCTTTCCCGTGCACGCGTAGTTGTTCTGCAGCCATTTACCGATGAAGACCTGATCACTATTGTAACACGTGCCATGAACGACACTGAGAACGGTCTGGGGAATCTTTCCCTTTCCATAGATGATGATGTCTTATCCTACCTTGCGAGGATGGCTGATGGTGATGCGCGCACAGCATTGAACAACCTGGAAGTAATTGTCGATTTTGTTCAACCGGATAGTGCCGGAACAAAAAAAATCGATCTGGGAACTGCAGAAAAAGCCCTTCAAAAAAAGGCCCTCCGGTATGACAAAGGGGGAGAAGAACATTACAATCTGATTTCGGCCTTCCATAAAAGCCTTCGCGGAAGCGATCCTGACGCGGCCCTTTATTGGATGGGAAGAATGCTTGAGGCAGGGGAAGATCCACTGTACATTGCACGGCGCATGGTGAGGTTCGCATCTGAAGATGTCGGGACTGCCGATCCCCAGGCGCTTCCTATTGCAGTATCCGCCATGGAGGCTTTCAGATTTATCGGACTCCCTGAAGGGGAACTTGCCTTGGCCCAGGCCGCGGTCTATCTCGCCACTGCACCGAAGAGCAATTCACTTTACATTGCTTATGGTGACGTAAAAAAAAGGATAAAAGAGACCGGAACGCTCCCTGTTCCCCTCCATATACGGAACGCGCCCACAAAACTCATGAAGGACATCGGCTATGGGAGGGGATATCACTATGCCCATAACTTTAAAGATGCATACGTATCACAGGACTATTTGCCTGAAGACTTGAAAGAACTTATTTTTTACAAACCCACGGGGAGAGGGTTTGAAAAAACCATTAAAGAAAGGCTGGAAAGGTGGCGAACTATGAAGAAAAAAGGAGATGTTTTTTGAAGACTTTGTACGAATTCATCATTGTTTAACGGTTTCGCAAAAGAGGGCGACGGTGCAAGAGACAGAAGGATATCCCTACTCGCTAAAATCCGTACTGCAACAGAATCAGTTTGAGAACATACTCGATTCCAATATATTTTCTGCCTATATCCCACGCGAACTCCCCATACCAAGAATGGACGATCCTCGTAGGACTCAAACTTCTAATAAGGGGATTGTTCGACATCCAGGGTATGTAAAATCCGCCCAAATAAACCAAATCTTCAACTACATAGGCTTTATCAAACGGACTGACAACAAGCGATATAAAGAATACCTCCCTATGCTGTTTCGAGAATTGAACCGGTTCCTCAGGGTGTTGGAGGAAATTGTTTTTACACTTGACGTAACAATATCTAAAGAAATCTATGTGGAACAAAAGAACGGGTTGGAAAATTTTCTTGCCTCTTACAATAGACAGCCACATCACGGAATAGAATGGATTGAAAAGATTTGGAAACAGCAGAAGATGTATCTTGAAAATATCGATATGTTGATAGAAACTCTAAAAGTTAGCGGACGGGTTTTCGACTTTAGTGAAGACTCCTTATATCAATCAATTGTGACATCTTGTAAAAATTCTTTTAGCAACAATAGTTCGGAAGATCCTGTTGACAATGATTTAAATTTTGTGGCAAATTGTTGCTTAAAGGCCGCACGGGATAATGTGCCAAAAACCATATGGTCCGGCGACATGTACATTGGCAAGATACTAAAACTCCTTTATAATAAATCTGACCTTAAAAAAGAATTTCCTCAAATCTATCTACGTGCAAGCTATGACCCTCTTAACTATACCCCGTTATTTCCTTGATAACAAAATAACCAACTAGTGCACTTCAAACTCTTAATACGTAATCGTATTTATGAACGCGTGTACTTAGCGAACAAATTATGAAGATCGTCGAGGATAATGTAGCCGCAAGGGATCAATAACAGTGTGATGCCTGTGGCGAAAAGCACGCCAAAACCAAGGCTTATGGCCATGGGGATTAAGAATTGGGCCTGGACGCTCCGTTCCAGGAGCATGGGGGTAAGGCCCGCAAACGTAGTCAACGAGGTCAGGATGATAGCCCGGAACCGCAGGCCCGCGGCCTTGGACACTGCTGAAACGGGTTCCACCCCTTGACCGCGGATACGATTGGTTGCGTCGATCAGCACCAGGGAATCATTGACCACGACCCCGGCCAGGCCGACAATACCGAAAAAACTCAAAAGGCTGAGGTTGTGCCCCATAATGAGGTGACCAAACAGAGCGCCGACGATACCAAAGGGAATAGCGGCCATGACGACAAGGGGTTGAGTAAAGGATTTAAAAGGAACGGCCAAGAGGGCATAGATGCAGAAAAGCGCTACGATAAAGCCTCTGCCGAGATCTGCCATGGAATCTTTCTGTTCTTTGCCGGCCCCTTCTATTGAGTATCGCAAACCCGGGTATCGGTTTTTCAATTGGGGCAAAAAGTCTCTTTCCAATTCACCGCGCACTTCATTTGCGTTGGTGACTGTTTCATCAACGTCCGCAGTGACCTTGATCACCCGGAGACGCTGCGTCCGCTGTATGGAAGCGTAGCCCTGTTCCATCATTACTTCAGCCACCTGACTGAAAGGTACCCCAGAGCCGTCCGGCGTTCGGATGCGCATAGTTTCAACCGAACCCAATGACCTTCGTTCTGACTCTGGGTAGCGAACTAATACCCTGACCTCATCTTTATCGCGTTGCAGACGCAGTGCCTCGGCTCCGTAAAAAGCATGCCTCACCTGCCGGGCCAGGTCATTTAGGGTAAGGCCCAGACTCCGCGCTGCGGGCTTCAATTTAAGCTGCATTTCCTGTTTCCCCGGCAGAAAACTGTCGCTCACATCAAAAACGCCTGAATAGCCTTGTAGCGCTTCTTTGAGTTCGTCTGCCGCAGACAAAAGCTGGTTGTGATCATCCAATGACAAGTGAACTTCAACCGGGGTACCTGCGCTGAAAAGTTCGCTCTGGAAGGTGAGCGCCTCAGCGCCCGGAATGGAGCCTACTTTTTGCCGCCATAAGGATGTGAGCTTGGCCGCTCTCATGTCCCGTTGTTCACCCTCTAAGAGTTCCACTGTGACCTGGGCCAGATGACTGCCTATCCGGGGACCGGCGGCCGTGGGGCCACGGCCGCCTGAGAGACGTCCTATTGAGGTGATGCTCCGTTCAAAGAGTGGTGGCGCGTCCTTGGGCCTCTGCTTGTCTGCCTCGGCAAGGGCTTCTCTAGCGGACTGTTCCAGATGGTTTGCAATCTGTGTTGTGTATTCAAAAGGTGTGCCCGCCGGCATGGTCAAGGAGCACCTCAACTGGTCACTTTCCACCGCTGGAAAAAGAGTGAACTTAATCCATCCTCCTTTCCATATTCCCACGGTTAACAGAAGCACTGCAATGCCCAGCGCCACCGTCGCATAGCGCCACCTGAGGCAGAAAGACAATAGTTTAGCATAGGGATCGTTGATCACCCACGCCAGCCACCGGACCATTAGTTTCTCTTTTCTTGGGCCTGGCGGCGACTGGTCACGGGTATATTTAGATCGGGCCAGGTGTGCGGGTAGAATGAGAAGGGACTCCACAAGGGACCCGAGCAACACAACGATGACTACAATGGGGATGTTGCGCATAACCTTGCCCATAGTGCCTGATCCCGCAAGGAGCGGCCAGAAGGCGGCCACGGATGTAAGTACGGCAAAAATCACCGGGCGACCCACTTCCACCGCCCCACGCACCGCGCCGTCAAGGGGTTTGAGCCCCTCGTCGTGCTTGCGGAAGACATTCTCGCCGACGATTATGGCGTCATCTACGACAATGCCCAGCACTGTAATAAAGGCAAACAGGGAAATCATGTTAATAGAGACGCCTAATCTGGGCAATATCCATATACCGGCTGCAAAGGAGATAGGTATTCCCAATGTGACCCAAAAGGCCAGCCGCGCGTTCAGGAATATCCAGAGCAAGATACTGACCAGGATTAGTCCTATGGCCATATTTCGTAATAATAGGTTGACGCGGCTCCGCAGGATCTTTGACCTGTCGCGGTAAAAGTCAATATCCACCCCCGCAGGCAGAGTCGGCCTGATTTCTTCGATATACTTCTTGACCGTAGCGGCGACGGTGAGGGCGTTTTGATCGGCCACCCTGTAAACCTCAACAATCCCGGCCGGCTTGCCCTGAAATCGCGTGAAAAGATCCACGTCCTCGAAGCCATCCTTGAGGTCGGCGATCTGCCCCAGTGTGACGGTACTGCCATCGGTCCGGGTAAGCACTGCAACATCCTCGTAACCTGCGGCATAGTAACGTCGGCCCTTGGTTCGAACCAGGATTTCACCGCCGGCTGTTTTGACGCTGCCCGCTGGGAGGTCAAGGCTGGCCCTTCTCACTGAATCGGCCACCTGGCCAAGTGTCAGCCCGTAACGGCGGAGGTTTTTTTCGGATATTTCGATATGAATTTCACCCTGGCGTATACCGGCGAGTTCAGCAAAGGTAATGTCCGGCAAATTGGTGATGTCGTCTTTGATCCTTTCGGTTAGGCTTTTGATGGTAGATTCCGGTGCATCACCATAAACAGCAACGCTGATCACCTGGGTTCGTCGGATTGCCTCCCTGACCACCGGCTCTTCCGCCTCATTCGGAAATGTTGTAATGCGATCCACCTCTGCCTTGACTTCGTCGAGGAGTTCTTGCAAGTCCCAGCCTCGTATTACCTCGATGCTCACCGAGCCAAATCCTTCTCTGGCTTCAGACTCTATACGTTTGATCCCGGCAAGGCCGGCGATATTCTCTTCGATCCTGCGGAGAATAGCCTCTTCCACTTCGGCTGGTGAGGCGCCTGGATATTCCATGCTGATAACAATGCTATCAAGAGATGTCTCGGGAAACACCTCGATTTTCATGGTCAAACCGGTCACCGCACCGGCCAAAAGAAGAAAAATCATGAGCAGGTTGGCGGCAACATGGTTTTCGGCAAACCAGGCAACGATGCGTTGCATTATTGATCCCCCTCGTTCACCGGTATGGTCCGCACGGCCATGCCGTCAGTGACCGCCTTAAGAGGGGTGATGACTACCATCTCCCCGTCATTGAGGCCGGACTTTATCAATACGTCCTGCCCCTGAACACGTGCCACTGCTACTTTGCGAAAGTAAAGCCTGCCATCATTTCCCACCACCCACACCACGTCGCCCTGGTGCAAGGATGCGCGGGGAATGAGCGCAGCTGTAGGCAAGGTACGGCCTTTAATCTCAACCGTTACAAAAAGCCCCACGGGTAAAGGCGGTTTTTTTGCATAGGGACGCTCCACGCGAACGACTACATTAACCATCCGGGTGCGCTCATCCAATTCCCCTTCCGCGCGTACCACCTCTCCCGGCCAGCTCAATTCTCGGCCGGCAATACGGGCCCGAACCACTGCTGGAGAACCAGGATGGTCGCCGGGAGTAAAACCAGGCACATAAAACCAAAACAGGTCCTCGTCTTCCAGGGGGAGCACAATCTCTGCCACCTCAGTGGAATAGAGGGTGGCAAGGGACTGTCCGGGTGCAACATATTGGCCGATATCGACATTCTCCTGACTAACCCGACCATTGAAAGGCGCCTTCAGCTCAGTCCGTTCCAGATTCAACAGTGCCTTGCGCAGATCAGCCCGGCCGGCTTCCAGTCTGGCCGCGGCCGCGGCCAACTGCGGTTCCTTGGCAACAAGCGGTGGAGGTTCTCCATCAACTTCAGAGCCTCCGGCACGGTGCAGCAGACTCCACTCTTCCCTGGAAGCAGCAGCCAACTCCTCTGCCAGTTGAAGTTTACTTTCCGCGTCTTTCACTTGTGCCTGGGCTAAGCTGACAGCCAGTTCATAATCTACCGGGGCTATGCGCAGCAATGTGTCGTCTTTACTGAACGTGCCTCCGTTCACCATAGACGGAGAAGTATGGACTACTTTTCCGCCCACCTCGGGCACCAGGGTGATTTCCCGCAGGGGCCGAACTGTGCCTTCGCCTCGGATGTTCACCGGTTGCGTTTCGACTTTAACCTTTACCGTGCGGACCACCGGTGTCGGGGTAATCGGCTTACGCTTTTCGAGCTCGGGTTTGGTTGCCGTCAGTACGCGCATGGCCAGCACACCCACAGCGACCAAGAGAACGGCAACGACAACTTGTAATAATCGTCTCTTTTTTTCGCTCATAATAACACCTCAACCTTTGCCCAGCCGCCCCCCAGGGCGCGGTGCAGCGTAACCCGGTTGGTCATAATGGCCAGCTCAACCAAGACTAAGTTGTCTTCGGCCTGAAACCGGGTTTGTTGGGCATCAAGCACATTGAGATAATCGACCAGGCCCCGTCGATAACGGTTCTCGGTCACCTCCTGGGTAGCCCGTGCCTCCATGAGAAAATTCAGTTCGCGATCCCTACGGTCCAACTGCTCCTTGCGCGTTAAGAGGGCGCTTTCCACCTCGGAGAATGCCGTTAGTATTGTCTTGGCATAGTCAGCCACACCCTGGTAGTATCGTGCTTCTGCCGCCCGTTGACCGGCCTTCAACTTCCCCCCGTCAAACAATGGTTGAACAATACCTGCCGCCACGCTCCACAGCTCGCTCTGGGGCCGGACAAGTCGGTCTAATGCGTCGCTGGAGTATCCAAAGTTGCCGGTCAAGGTAATGCGTGGGAAACGGCTCGCCTTGGCCACGCCTATTTCCGCGTTTAAAGCCCTTAATTGAGCCTCGGACGCTCTGATATCCGGACGGCGTAACAAGAGTTCAGAGGGAAGACCCGTCGGCACCGGAGCTAATCGTGTAAAATAATCATCCGGCTGAGCCCGTGGCGGCGAAGTGGTGGGGTACCTCCCTAGCAGCACGGCTAATTGGTGCTGGGTGATTCCCAGATCCTGACGCAAGGAGGGAAAGATCGCTTCGGCCCGCGCCAAGATTCGACGGGCCTGTCGTAAATCGAGGATGGAAGAGAGCCCCCGTTCATAACGATGTTCGATAAGGGTCAAGCTGCGACGGAGAGTTTCAACGGTCTGCTCAGCAATCTGGAGCCTCCGTTCCAAGGCTTCCATCTGTAAATAGAGACTGACCGTCTCAGCCACCACGGTTTGGGCAACGATGCAGCGGTTCTCTTCGGCTTGCAAGAGATTGGCCCGAGTTGCTTCTTCAGCGCGGGCCAATCTCCCCCACAGGTCCAGCTCAAAGGAGGCGGGCAACGAAAGCGTGTAGAGACTTGTTCTTGTTCTGAAGCTCTGGCCCGGTATGACCCCGATGATCGGTTGCTGTTTTCGTTGAGCTTGACCATTAATATCAATGCTCGGAAATCGATCCGCCCTCACTTCTTTGAACTGGGAGCGCACCTCCAAGATCTTGGCCGTCGCTTTTTTAATATCTAAATTGTTCTGCAACGTCTCTTCAACCAGTTGATCCAGATCCGGGTCGTTAAAAACGCGCCACCACCGGTCTTCAGGCAGCGGCGTAACCACCTCGGATGGGACATGCCCGTAGGACCCGGGCAATTCCATACCAATGTCAGGCCGGTGGAAATCCGGACCCAATCGCATGCATCCAGTCATACATAAGAGTGTGGCTGATGCCGTCAACAGATAAAGGAGCGTCTGCTTCACCGCTTTCTTTCCTTTTCGTCCATGTCCAACCCTTTGAGCGCAAATTCAGTGATGTGTTCCACCAACCGTGCCTTGAAATCCTGGTCATATTCACAACCGGTGATCCGAGTGACCGCCACCCGGGCGAAGTTGAAGTAAAGCACCGTACCGAATATACTCAAGACCTTGAGCATCAGACGTTCTTCTTCCAACTCCTCAGGCATAAAAGGACTGAACCGACCTGCCAGCTCTCTGAAAAATGGCCGTAACACCTGGCCGGCTATGAGTTCAAACGCCTCGGTAGGCCGGCCCAGCTCTCTGGCCATTAGCTGGTGGTGGCGCTGACGCTCATCATCAGATAAAGGCCCTTCGATAAAGGCCTTAGCCAGGGCCTCTACCACATCAGCCAGTGAGCAGGCCTCGTCATGGGCGGCCAAAGACTTCTCGAAAGATTTGCGCACGCGCATGGCCCGGGGCACCCATCGAGCGCGAAACACCTCTAAGTAAAGATTATGTTTATTCCCGAAATGGTAATTCACCGCGGCCAGGTTACAGCGAGCGATCTTGGTGATTTCTCGTACGCTGACCGCATGAAAGCCCTTTTGAGCGAACAGCGCTTCTGCCTTGTCGAGGATACGTTCCCTCGTGATTTTCTTGTTATTATTTTGTGCCATAGAGCCCCCTTGTTGCAAACGTTTGTATCAAACGATCGTTTTAATGTCAAGAGAATTATATCGCCTAACTTTTTTAAGAAATCATATAAGTGTTGTTGGACTTTTTACGAAGTCATCTAGGAGGCTGTCCGAGAATTATGTCCGCAACGAAAAAGAGCGAGAACGAGACAAAATTTTCGCAAATTTGAGGAGAATAGCAGGCCTATTTGACGAAAACTTGCGGAAATTTGGGCCGTTTCTCACTCTTTTGCAGTAGGATCAGAATTCTCGGAGGGGTTGCGAGAACTAAAGGACAAAGAAGATCAGGTATACTTCCCATTGAACAACCAAAGCAAAAGGAATCGCAAATACGATAAATAGGATTTTCGCGCGAACTTTAGTTTTAAATAAGTAAGCATTTTTATATAATAAAAGGATTATGACAGATGCGCACGTCAATAAATATTTCGCCCCGAAAAAATGAAGAGGACCATGATTGAGGAAATAAGCCATTACAGGGTTGATTTCTTGTGCGCCATGGCTGGTCAGGTGCAGTGTAAGAAGAGCATCTAATATGCTCAGTGCAATAATGATGAGGATTGCTGTAAGCGTTCTGCCACTATGTCTATCAATTCTATAAAACCCTTGTCTGTCTTCCTCCCTTCTCGGCGCTGTACGCCTTCCGGCCAGCCAATACTTGCTAAAGATAGGCATTTTTCCTTTCCGACGATCAAGGCCGGAGCGTTTTATAAGATTCTGTAAATTATCGGCAAAAGAATTCATTGTCAATATGCAAAAAGGTTCCCTTTGATAAAGGATGGCTAAGTAAAAAGGTCAATATACAAGGCGTAGTAGATTGGACTTTTTGCGAAACCATCAAAGTTATGGTTTTTACGAATACATCATATCTCTGGCAAAAAGTGCGCCAAATTTTATGTTGGGAGATTTTGTCTCTATTTTTTAAGGAGTTAGGTCAAAATGGGAAGAAAAGGATATCACAAATGAGCAAGAAACTACCATTTGGGAGTGGAAAAAGTTTTCACTTTTATGCAATGTTTTACACATTACTTTGAGACCTTTGCACAACGTGACATTTTTTTGTCAGGCAAGGAAGGCGAAAATTTTAACCGGAGGAATACATTAGGTATTTCGAGGATTAAAATTTGAAGCCTGACGCCGCATCACGGAATAATGGCAGTTGTGCAAAGGTCTCACTTTGCCCGCCACGGCTTGTGGGCTTCATAGTATCTTAGGCGTTCTATACTTTCAGCCAGCACTTCTGTATCGCCTTCCTTGTTGAGCAAACTAATAACTCGTTCCTGGGTGGCAATCGCGTCTTCGAATTTGCCCGCCTCGGCATAGGCCGCGGCTAATGTATCCAATTGATAAACATCCGGAGTAAGCTCCACAGCTTTTAGCGCCAGCTCAACAGCCTTAGCGCCGTTCCTATACTTGCCGTCCGGACACGTTGCCAAGAGCCAGGCTTGATTGTTGTAGGCAACTACGAAACGTGGGTCTATTGCCAGCGCCCGGTTGTAATCAGCTATGGCTTGAGCATAGTCACCTTTCTTGTCCCGCGCGTCTCCACGGTTGTTATAAGCGGCAGAGAAACCTGGCTCTATTTCCAACGCCTTGTCATAGTCAGCTATGGCCCGGTTATAGTCGCCCTTCATGTACCAAACATTCCCTCGATTATAGTACGCCGCGTCGAAATGTGGATACACTTCCAGCGCCCTGGTATAATCAGCTATGGCCCGGTCGGGATCGCCTTGAATCTCCCAGACAAGACCACGGTTGTTATAGGGATCGGGGTAGCCTGGGTTTATCTCTATAGCCCGGTTGTAATCAGCTATGGCCCGGGCATAATCACCTTTAATATCCCAGACAAGACCACGGTTGTTGTAGACATCGGCAAGAGTGAGGTTTATCTCTCTGGCCCGGTTGTAATCAGCTATGGCCCGATCATAATCAGCTACGGCCCGATCATAATCACCCTTTTCATACCAGCCGTTCCCCCGGTGAAACCAATCCAAAGCGCTTAATTGTGTTCCCGGCTGTCCATGTACGGATTGATCGGTACGCGGATGACACCCGTTAAACAGCAGACAAAAAGCTGCCAGGAACAAAGTATAAACAATAAAAATCCTTCTCATCTCATATCACCTCGTGTTTTTTATTACTCGGGGCATAAAATTGTTTTCCCCTTTAGTAAAGAGGGAAACAGAATCGGATATATCATAGAAATGTAAACTGTTTCATGTTCTCATTAGAACTATCGGAAATCATGCAAGAGGTAAAGATAATTTTTCACCATCTCTTCTGTGCTCTTGAATTTCTGTAATCTCCTGATAGACTTTATTTTATAATTCAGTGTAACTGCTCAGGTTCAGGGTTCACGGTTCAGTTATAATCACAATCCCTTGCATTCAGGACAACTATTCGATGCGAGATCACTTATTACAAAAAGAGGACTTAACCAGCAGACTTCGTTGGTTAATGTTTTTCAGGGTTGCGATCGTTACCTTTTTATTCGGGATCGCGGCCTTTATCCAGATCAAAGGAACAGAATCATTACCCGCGCCATCTCTAACTTCGGTATATTTTATTATAACGACCACTTATTTTCTTTCATTCCTGTACCTTATCCTCTTAAAAAGAATTAAAAGCCTCAAGATCAATGTATACATTCAGGCCATCTGCGACGTTACATTGATAACAGCGCTTGTGCATGCAACGGGCGGGATTGAAAGTGTCTATTCTGTTTTATATCCGCTGGTTATCATCTATTCAACGCTGTTTCTCGCAAAAAAGGGAGGCATCATTGTAGCCTCTGCCGGCAGCCTATTCTATGGCTTGTTGCTTGATTTAGAATACTATGGCGTTATTCACCCAATATATAGTCCCTCCTGGGATTATGATTTTAGCGCGGGGTATGTCCTGTCGAGGATATTTATCCATATCGTATCTTTTTACATTGTCGCATTTTTAGTAAGCTTTGTCGTCGAACAGGAAAAAAGCGCCAGATCGCTCTTGGCAGAGAAAGAGAGTGAATTTTATCAACTCGACCTGCTGCACAGAAGCATTATTGAATCTGTAAGCGCGGGAATCATAACGATCAATCTACAAAGAGATATAAAATCCTTTAATAAGGCGGCAGAAGAAATTACCGGGTTATTGTTTTCAGAGGTTACGGGCAAAAGAATAGATAAGGTTTTTCCGGGTTTTTCCGAAATACTGGATAAGATAAAAGACAAAAAAAGTGAAAAGGAGGCAATAAACAGGGCGGAAATAATAGTTCCGGGAGAAAGTGATAAAAGCATTGTATTAGGTTTTTCCGTTTCATCACTTATCAATAGCAAAAAGGAAGAAATTGGTGAGATAGTGATTTTTCAGGATTTGACTGCCAGCAAAGAGATGGAAAAAGAGGTTGAAAAAAGCAAAAGGCTTGCTCTTATCGGTGAAATGGCGGCAGGTCTCGCCCATGAAGTAAGAAACCCTCTGGCAGCGCTATGCGGGTCGATCCAGATGCTTCAAAAAAATCTTACGCTGAATGCAACCAACGAGAGGCTCATGCAGATCGTCCTTAGAGGGAGGGATCAACTTGAAAATCTCGTCAAAAATTTTCTCCTTTTAGCACGCCCCAACCTGAGTGATCGCGAGGAGATCAACATCAAGAATATAATAGACGACGTATTAGAATCTCTTCGCAATGGCCCTGATTGGCATGAAGATATCAAAGCGGTTGTGAAGTTATGTAATCCATCCGACATTTACGGAAACAAGACAGAGATGCAGCAGATGCTCTGGAACCTTGTCTTGAATGCCGTCCAGTCGATGCCGGACGGCGGCAGATTAAAAATAGAGACCAAATTAATTGACAACGAAATGCGTTGGCTTGAGATAAGAATAAGTGATAGCGGCTATGGAATCAAAGAAGAGGACCACGGAAAAGTGGTCGAGCCTTTTTATACCACAAAGGAGAAAGGAACAGGGCTTGGACTTGCGATCGTAAGCAGGATTGTAGAGAGTCATGGGGGGAAAATGAAGATAGAGAGCGAATTGCAAAAAGGGACGACGTGCATGATCTTGCTGCCGAGAAGGAGAACTCGAAAGAATAACGTGAGTAGATAATTACTCAGGTTCAGGGTTCAAGGGTGAGGGGTTCAAAGTTCAGGGTTGATCGCTTTCTAACCTTGAACTGTGAACCTAATTAGTTACTAATGAGGATATTACATGGCTGAAATTCTTGTCATAGACGACGACAGGGGGATGCGGGAATTCCTCGAAATCATGTTGACCCAGGAAGGGTACCGGGTTAAGTGCGCAGGCGAAGGGAAAGAGGCGCTTAATCTTTGCAAAAAGCATGAATTTGACCTGGTCATTACTGATTTGAAGATGCCAAAGGTCGATGGAATCGATTTTCTCAAAGGTATTAAAGATATTTCTCCTGAAACCATGGTTATCTTAATTACCGCTTATGCTTCAGGTGAAACCGCTGTCACCGCAATGCAGGAAGGGGCATACGACTATATTGAAAAAAATTTTGATATAGAAGACTTCAAGGCCACGGTTCGGGACGCCCTGGATAAGAAAGGGATAAAAAAGGACGACGCCCTCTTCATAAAGGGAGTAAAAGATGCTGTCAGCTTCGATAACTTAATAGGGAACAGCAAGGAGATGCTAAAGGTCTATTCCCTTGTTAAAAATGTAGCTGATACTACGGCCAATGTCCTTATCCTGGGTGAGAGCGGAACAGGCAAAGAACTGGTGGCCCAGGCTATACATAAAAATAGTCTTAGAAAAAACAAGCCTTTTGTGGTCATAAATTGCGGCGGGATACCTGAACACCTTCTGGAAAGTGAATTATTCGGGTATATGAAGGGGGCCTTTACCGGCGCCTACTCGGATAAGCCGGGGCTTTTCGAGGTTGCCCATGGTGGCACGATCTTCCTTGATGAAATCGCTGAATTGCCGACAATTCTACAGGTTAAACTCCTCAGGATTATACAGGAAAAGACCTTCAGAAGAGTAGGAGGCTCAGAAGACATCACAGTGGATGTCAGGATCATAGCCGCCACAAACCAGGACCTGGAACAAAAGGCCAAGGACGGGAGTTTCAGAGAAGACCTATATTACCGGCTGAATGTCATTCCGATACATATCCCACCTCTCAGAAAAAGGAAGGAAGACATCCCTGTCCTGACAAAACATTTTATTGCGAAGTATTCCAGGGAGTTTGGAAAAGAGATCAAGAAGATATCCTACTATGCCATGGGACTTCTAATGGGATACAGATTCCCGGGCAATGTGAGGGAACTTGAAAACATTATTGAAAGGAGCGTTGCCCTTGGGACATCGAACATCGTCCTGCCGGAAAACCTTGCTCTATCGGAAAACAATAACCGCGACTGGAATAAAATCCTCGATATTGATCTGCCCGAAGAAGGGATCAGCTTGAATGAAGAAATAGCAAAGATCGAAAGCGGTTTGATAAAAAAAGCTCTCAAAAAGGCGAAAGGTTCAAAAGCAAAGGCTGCCAAACTTCTCAGGGTGAGTCTTGATT
>JAFDAE010000353.1 GCA_019314005.1 Deltaproteobacteria bacterium
CATATGCCCAGGTTGGCCACGGTGGTTGTCTTTCCCTCTTTTGGCCCGCTGCTGGTGACAAGCAATGTCTTCACCGGTTTATCCAGTTGAGAGAACTGAATATTGGTCCTGAGGCTGCGATATGCCTCTGAGAAGAGTGAGTTAAGGCCCTGATCAGGGATGGTAATGGATTTATCAGACACTATTTACCTACTTTTGGGATGGCGGCCAGTATTGGCAGATCCAGATATTGAGCTACTTGCTCAGGGGTCTTGATGGTACGGTCCAGGTATTCCAAAAAGAAGGCAAAACCGATCCCGGTCATGAGGCCCATTATGGCGGCCAGAATCAGATTCAGCTTCTTTTTTGGCTTAATCGGTATTTCAGGGGTTACCGCCGGCTTTACCAGTCTTATATTTGTTATATTCATATTCTCTGTGATATTTGTCTCTTTGAACTTGGTAAGAAGAAGGTTATGAAGCTCTTTGTTAGTCTCAACCTCTCTATCCAGGATTGCGTATTGCATCTCCTTCTTGTTCAAGGTAAGGGCCTCTGTTTCATACTGACGGATGGTAGAAAGAAGAGAGAGCTCCCTATCTGTTAGGACTTTATGTTCTGAGTTGAGGTTCTTCAGGGTCTTTTTCAGCTCCGCATCAAACGTGTCCTTGATCTGCTGAATCTTGGAATTCATCTCGAGTATCATTGGATGCTTCCACCTGTATGTCTTCCGAAGTTTAGAAAGCTCTATCTCAGACATTACCAGTTCGCTGTGCAGGTCTTGAAGCACCCCTGTCTTAATAATGGTTGGAGGACTCCTTTCTCCGGTATCATGATCTAAGATCTTTCTAAGTTCATGTATTGTTGCCTCCAGCTCCAGACGCCTGCTCTTGGCATCGCCGTAATAGCTGTTAACCTCGGCTATCCTCTGGGTATCTATTCTTTGCTTTCCCTCAATGGAGAATATACCTTCTCTTTCCTTGAATCCATAAAAGTTTCTTTCAGATTCCTTTATCTTTTCCTTCATGTCGCGCAACTGCTCTGTGAGCCAGGCCATGGAACCCTTGGCTGCCTCAAGGCGGCTCGTCATATGATAATCGATATAGGACTGGGCCACAGCGTTGGCAATGTCTCTGGCAAAGACAGGGTCGGTATCCTCAACACTGACGTTGACCAGACGGGTATCCGTGATCGGCTCTACCCTTATTCTGCTTCTTATGGCATTTACCTGAGCGTGGAGTATCAGAGAGGCATCATCTGCCGGTTGCCTTGCTTCCTTTTCTTCTGCAGGAAAAAGATCGCGGATAAATTGCTTTATGTTTCTGATGTTTTCTATTATGGCCTCTTTGAACACTACAAGGGGGGCCGGCTCGGTTTCTTGCCTTTGCCTTTCCGGCAGCCTCTCAACCACATTTTTGAGTACAGGGAAGCTGTCAATAAGGGAGAAGTATGTCTGGAAGGTCAATGATTCAGACTCGTAGCTCTCATATTCCATCATCTCGCCGGTGACCGGAGACTTGCGCTGCTCCCTATCTACGATCAACTGGACGGTAGCCTGGTAGATTGGCTCCATAGCGTAGTTGCCTATGGCTACCGTGGTTACGGTGATAAAGAGGCAAGCAATGATAATCCACTTCCTTCTTTTGATAAGGTGGAGGTAGTCTTTGATGTGAACTTCCGGTATGTTTTGCATAGGGATTCCGTTTTCAAAGGTCTCGGGTTATTGGCTTACAGTCGTGATTGCGGGATATCGACTCTGTCGCCGGGCCGTAAAGGTATATCCTTTGTCTTTCCTTCCCTCACGTCGTTTAGATTTATCTTAATTACCACGCTGTCTCCATTTCCTCTTCGGGTAATAGTGGCACGGTTTGGGGCGGCAGCTACTTTGAATCCCTGAGCAAGGACACAGGCGTCCAGTGCAGTCATCCCTTCCTGAAACTCATATGCTCCCGGTTTTATGACCATCCCAATGACATATACGTTCCACTCCGGGCTTTTGGCCTCTTTTACAGAGATCATCACCTGTGGTTCTATAAAATAGTCTGTGGCCAACGGTTGCCTGATTTTATCCGTCAATTCAGAAATGGTCAGGTCTTCTGCCTTTATGTCGCCCAGGAAGGGGCAGGCGATGCAACCTTTGGAGGAAATGGTAAGCTCCACTTCGGTCTGCATCCGGCCGCCTGCAAAGATCGACAGCTTAATGACATCATTGGGGCCTAGACGGTAGCCTTCTATTTCGGATAAGACCGGAGTGGGAACGCTAAGAGATAAAAGGCAAAAGGCAAAAAGGGATATTGCCTGACGAAAAAATGTCGCGTTGTGCAAAGCTCTCATAAATTTAGCTCCATCCGCATCAGGACTACGTTATTTTCATAAGGTCTCGTTAGATGAACAAGGAAAATCCCACTTCCACGCGGTTCTCTGTGTAGTCTACAATTGCAAAGTTTGAGTCGTTTCGACTATATTGATAGCCCAGTGAGAATGATAACCATTCTCGCATAAGATATTTGCCCTGCACGCCTGCGCGGAAGTAATTATCCTCTCGATCTTCGTACCATGAAGCCTCTTGTTGAAAGTCATTGTTTGTGTAAGAGAGATCAAGCACCATGGCTATGGGTTCCATGCGGTATATAGCAGACAGGCTTCCGCCCGAAGAAATATAGTAATCACCGGTCTCTCTGCCCGTCCAGGTGCTTTTTTCGACCCTGCGATAAGCAGACAGCTTGAACGTTGTGATAGTCGAAAAACGGTAGAGCAGATCTGTGTCCGTGGCAAACCCGCCGAAATCAGAAACTTCCTCGAAATCAGTCTGAGTATAGCCAACCTTGAGGGTCCCGCTGAGCCTGGCAGTCGGATCCCACC
>JAFDAE010000354.1 GCA_019314005.1 Deltaproteobacteria bacterium
TCTCGACTATATACATATCCGGCGGTACATTTTTGTTCCGCCGTTTATATAAACAGAAAGAGAATTTCTTTCTTTGGAATAATCAATATCTATTTATAATTCGGAGGTATATTTAATGAATTGCTTGAGCACAAAAATCACTATCTTACTCTCTCTTTTCATTTTCATTCTAAGCGGCTCAGTACATTCACAGGATTTATCGATCGGGCAGTTCGAGAAGAACGCCGATATAGGCGATGTCGGCAAGCCGGGCTCAGTTGAATATGACAAGGATCGAAAGAGCTATACTATCACAGGCGGCGGGGAGAATATGTGGTCAACGGAAGATGCGTTTCATTTTGTCTGGAAACAGATGTCGGGTAACATTTCTCTGGCGGCGGATATTTCATGGATAGGCACGGCAGGCAATGCTCATAGAAAGGCCTGTTTGCTTATCCGCCAGAATCTCCAAGCCGGCTCGGCATACGCAGACGCCGTGGTTCACGGTGACGGTCTTACTTCACTTCAATATCGTGAAGTATCCGGAGGCTCGACACATGAGATCCAAGCCAACGTTTCTGCGCCAAAGAGAATCAAAATAGAAAAACAGGGTGATTATGTCTTTATGTCGATTGCTAAAGAAAATGAGGAGCTTCATCCGGCGGGCGGCTCGTTCAGAATCAAACTTGCCGAACCATTCTTCATCGGATTAGGTGTTTGTGCGCATGACAATAAAGTAGCGGAAAAAGCGGTTTTTTCGAATGTCGAAATCAAAACAGGCAAAGCGAAATCCACAGGCAGACCTTCAGTCGAAAGCACCCTGGAAACCATCGCTATAGCTTCCACGGACCGCCGGGCGGTATATCATACAACCAGACATATCGAGGCACCGAACTGGTCACCCAACGGTGAATATTTCGTCTTTAACAGCGGGGGCAGAATATACAAGCTCGACGTTGACGGCGGTGAGCCCGAACTGATAGATACTGGATTCGCGACACGCTGCAACAATGACCACGGCATTTCATTCGACGGCAAGACGCTGGTTATCAGCGACCAGTCGCAGGAACGCCGCCAGTCGACAATTTATGCTTTACCAATCGAAGGAGGAACGCCCCGCAGGATTACCGCCAATACCCCTTCGTACTGGCACGGGATTTCACCCGACGGTAAAACGTTAGCCTATTGTGCGGACCGTAACGGCAATTACGACGTTTACTCAATTTCCATCGACGGCGGTCAGGAAACCAGACTCACAACGGCTGAGGGGCTTGACGACGGCCCGGAATATTCACCGGACGGTCAATTCATATACTTCAATTCGATACGAACCGGAACGATGCAAATCTGGCGGATGAAAGCCGACGGCAGCGAGCAGCAGCAGGTAACAACCGACGAATACCAGGACTGGTTCCCTCATATTTCGCCTGATGGAAGATATATTGTTTTTCTCTCGTATGAAAAAGATGTGAAAGAGCACCCCGCCAATAAGGATGTTCTGCTCAGGTTAAAACCGACAAACGGCGGCGAGGTTCGTGTGCTGGCAAAGCTTTTTGGCGGACAGGGAACTATAAATGTTCCATCGTGGTCTCCGGACAGCAAAAATGTTGCTTTTGTAAGCTATAGGCTGGTTCCAGATTACCTTTAAACCACTCGGACATTAGTCCGAAAGATCTACTTTACAATCCCTGTTCAAATCGCTTCGTATGGGCTCTCTGCATGTCACCATTGGCTCACTTGAAAATCTGCCCATATTCGAACATGGAGTATCGAGTATTAAATGAAAATCATCATTGTCAGGATCTGCAAACATAGGGTCAGCTTCTATTGAGTTCATATCATATCCGTACTCTGTTTGCCATTCAGTCAACGTGTAAGAATCTCCCAGTTCGAAGCCCTCCTCATAATTCCAGCCTGCTGCAAAGCTGAGTTGAACCGGTGAATTAGGATTAAAATAGCAGTTTTTATCTAATGCCAACTCGGGCACAAGAATGTGATACAGCTCGTTTGACATATACGTGCCAAAGCTAACAATCGACCTTTCTGGATTTTGAGTTGTTGTTGTATTATAAATAATATTGTTTCTGAAAATAATATTCATGGGGTCATCTGGAAAGTATTCATTTCTCCACAATGTAGTAGGATTTAGGCTAAAGCCCGTTGTTCCGTAAAATGTTTTAAACTCAAAGACTTGATTCACTTGATGGGTCGGGCCTCCGCTATCTGCACAACTAATACCACAATCGCCACCAATGATTAGATTGTGATGAAAATGGGTGTTCGGCGTACCCGACTTCATAGCAAAATACTTGCAGTTCCTAAAAACATTGTTATAAGCATAGAAGTAGGAATTGGGATCGCGGGAAGCGTGTTTGTATTTTAAGCCGGCACCTGACAATTCATGCGTTGTTGGCAGAGACTGCCAAATCAAGCAATCATGAACAGTGATATTTCCCCCGGTCAAGCCTCCGAATATGACAATGTTTGAGCTGTTGTCATTGCCTTGCCCTTCTGTATCTGCACAGGTACGATCATAATTGTCATGAAACTCACTACCGGAGATGTCAACTTCACGTGTATCCAGCATGGACAAGCCAGCTAAATTATTATTGTCCACTCCATCGGTATCGTGGATGTAAACATCATGGACTTTTACGTGGGTTGTTTCAGTAATCTTGAATCCCACTTGATATGCATTCCTGATTTCTATACCGGATATATCCCAGAAGCTGGATTGGAAAATTACACAAATCGGTTCTGATTAATTTTGGAGGCGTATCGCGGGCCACACAGAGGGTTATTATCAAGAATAGCTTGATTGTGGCGAATAAGTCTTTAAAATGATGATATC
>JAFDAE010000355.1 GCA_019314005.1 Deltaproteobacteria bacterium
GTCATTGAAAGGGCCGGCAGCACGGATCCCGAAAAGATCATCAAGGTCTGGGAGGGGGACAGCTATGAGATGGCCACTGGGCATGTCGCCAACATGAGAGCCTCTGATCACAAGGCGTTTCAGGATCTTTATGTCCTAGAAACTGTACCGCCGGCACAGCAGAGCTACCCCTGGTTCGATACCTGTTCCTGGGACGGCCCGGTGTATACCGTGCCGGCCGAGAAGGTCATGCCACTGCTGGATCCTAAGCTGAAGGATCGTAAGTAACTATTAATTGGTTCTGTTCGTCTTTTGTTGAATATTCTACTTCAGCATGAGAATGGGAAAATGTAAAAAGGGACTTCATTGTGGCCCGCATGATGGATGCGGGCCGCAATGAGGACACATTCACCTTTGAGAGGGTGGAATCCATGTTGTCCACCCTCTCAAAGGCACAATGTTATTTGATTTCTTGTGTAGGGAGAGAAAATTATGGATGCAACGGTAGCCATGTATGTGGCCCAAGGTATGCATGGGATTGCGTACGGGATGATGCTCTTTTTGATTGCAGCTGGTCTGACGCTTATTTTCGGAATGATGGATATCCTGAATCTGGCTCATGCCGCGTTCTTTATGCTGGCAGCCTATTTCGGCTACGAACTTTCACGATTGACCGGTGGTAATTATTGGGTGGCTTTCGCACTTGCGCCTATCATGACGGGTATCCTCGGTATTTTGATGGAGCGTTTTCTGCTGAGAAAGGTCCAGGCCCAAGGGCATGTAGTCCACTTGCTCCTGACATTTGGTATAGGGTTCGTTATATTAGCCTTTGTAAGGGCATACTGGGGAGACTTGGCCCTTACGCTTCCGGAGCCCGAGGCCCTGTCCGGACTCGTGACGATCTTCGGCATGGAATACCCCGCGTATCGGCTCTTTATGATCGGGGTGGCCTTGTTCATTCTACTCCTTATGGTCTTGATTCTGTATAAGACCCGATTGGGCATGATTGTAAGGGCCGCCGTATCCGATGCGGATATGGTCGATGCCCTTGGCGTCAATGTTCCGCTAGTCTTCATGGCTGTTTTTGGTATCGGAACATGGCTGGCTGGCGTGGCGGGTGTGGTCATTGCCCCCATCGTGTCGGTATTCCCCGGCTTGGGAGATCAGGTGGGTATGGATGCCTTTGTTGTTGTTATTACAGGCGGTTTTGGGAGCCTTGGAGGCGCTTTACTGGTGGCCATGATATTAGGCCTGTTGAATGCCTATGGGATACAGTTTATTTCACAGTATGCAATGGTTCTGACGTTCGCGTTCATGGCCCTTGTATTGGCCATTAAACCTATGGGCCTATTCGGGGAGAGAGAATAATGAGTTATATAATGAGTCGTACAACAAAATGGATTTTGTGGCTAGCCGGTGTTGTTGTGCTGGTCATCTATCCCCATATCGTCGGTATCTATTTTTCAAACTTCATCATAGACTTTGGCATTATCGCCCTCTTCTCAGTCAGTTACAATCTGCTGCTAGGTTTCACGGGTCTTCTCAGCTTCGGACATGCCATTTTTTTCGCGGCAGGAGGTTACGGGACAGCTTTGGTATTGGAACATATAACCGGTGTGCCTTTGATCCCCGCGCTTTTGATGGGAGCATTTTCGTCCGCCTTCCTCGCCCTGATCTTATGTCCGATCGTGTCCAGGGTCAAAGGGTCGGCCTTTGCCATGCTGCACCTTGCCTTTAACTTCATCATGTGGACCATTATTCTCCAATTAAGGAATATCACAGGGGGGGAGGACGGCATAGCGGGTTATGATATTCCACCGTTCAATATTCCCGGGATCGTCTCCTTTGACATGACCGATCCTATGAATTTCTACTATTTTGCTGTTGTGGTTCTTGCCGGGAGCATATGGCTGGCATGGTTTCTGACCAAGACGCCTTTCGGGCAAATTATGGTGGGTGTACGGGACAACGATATTCGTGTCAATTTTCTGGGTTTCAGGGTGGTGCCGACAAAGGCGATCGTATACATCATAGCCGCTGCTTTTGCCGGTGTGGCCGGCGGCATGTCTGCTCTTTTCCAAAACATGGTTTCCGCCGCTGATGCTGAGGTTGTCCACTCATTTAAGCCCATCTTAGCGACGATCGTGGGGGGGGCATCGAGCTTTTTCGGGCCGATTATCGGTGCCGGGATCTTTGCCCTATTGGAGGAACTGACGAGCCGGTTTACGGAACAGGTTGAACTTGTTCAGGGGATCGTGCTCGTTGTTGTCATCTTGTACTTCCCTAAAGGCTTTATCGGTCTAGTGCAAGTCATCAGGGAGAAATTGACCAGTCGGCGAGTCACAAAGAAAGTAACGGAGGAATATTCATGAATATCCTGGAGACAAGGGGATTGTATCACGATTTTGAAGGGTTGAAAGTGCTCTTTGATGTCAATCTTCAGGTTGAAGAAGGGGAGCGCCATGCTATCATCGGTCCCAACGGGGCCGGTAAGACAACCCTGTTTAATCTCATTACCGGTGTCTATACGCCAAGCAAGGGGAAGGTCTCTCTTAATGGCAAGGACATTACGGGTAAAGATCCGTACGAAATACTGCGGTTGGGCCTGGGGCGATCTTTTCAGATTACCAATATATTTAACGAGATGACCACGTTTGAAAATCTCCGCTTGGCCGTGCTTTCCAAGAGAGGTATTCGATACAACCTGGTCCGCAAAATCAAAAAGATGCGTGAAATAACGGAAGAGACCGATGGGATTCTCAAATGGGTCGGTCTTGACGAAGAACGAGATATCCTTGCCGGTAATTTGTCCTACGGAAAACAGCGCACTCTGGAAATCAGCCTG
>JAFDAE010000356.1 GCA_019314005.1 Deltaproteobacteria bacterium
AAACGGTGACTTTGGAAAACATCCCGGCAGGTGAAACAGTGTTAAGCCAGGATAGCTTTACCGTCCAAACCGATACAGGGAATCTCGTGGATCCAAACGAAGGGATTACATGGGAGATAAGATACAAAGATAAGCATGGAAAAGCGCATGTGCTTCAATCTGTGCTGGAGTTTCCAGTAAAGTAACCATTCACGGGGCGCCATGTTTTTGTCGGTTGGAGGGCCGCTCTTTTCCTTTCCTGAGTTTGACAGGATTTACCCCTGGACGGTTACCCAGCAAATGACTAGGACGGGCTCCTAAATGGTTAAATGGTTAGATGCGAAGTCCATGGGGAATTCGAAGACGGGGATGAAGCTACTTGAGTGTCATCAAGCTGCTCGGTAATGGCCTTTCCCTAAGTACAAGTGTGAAAAAGTTTCTTGTTGTGACATTACTATTGGTTGTTTTGGCATTAGGCGCGTTCTTCTGCGTTCTCAGACTCTCTCAGTCTAATGGTGAGTCCCATCGTAGAACAGATTCCCTTGAGGCCATATTAAGGCTTATTCAAGCTGACGCTGCTGCCACGACTGTTTACAACTACCAGGTTGTCAATGCCTATCCCCACGACCCTAAGGCTTACACTCAAGGACTTGTTTTTGATGAGGGGTTCTTATACGAAAGCACGGGCCTTCGTGGCAGATCAACGCTCCGCAAGATCGAGTTAGAAACGGGAAGAGTTCTAAAAATTCACCATCTTGCAGACCATTATTTTGGAGAGGGGCTGACCCTTTGGCAAGACAAGTTAATCCAGCTTACCTGGAAATCGCGGGATGGCTTCATTTACAACAAAAAGAGCTTCCTCAAGCTTAGAGAATTCCACTATGACACCGAACTTTGGGGAATCACGCACGATGGATCGCGCCTCATAGTGAGTGATGGCACAGCGACTCTACGTTTTTTAGATCCCAATACCTTCTCAGAAATCAAGCACACCGAGGTGCGTGACCGAGGCATTCCCATTATGTGCCTCAACGAACTGGAGTATATCAACGGTGAAATCTACGCTAACGTCTGGGGAATTGACTACGTAGCAAGAATCGACCCCAAAACGTGCCAGGTCCTTGGGTGGATAGACCTTACAGGGTTGCGCAGTGCTTTAGCCGACGTCGAACGAGCCGACGCACTCAATGGCATTGCCTATGACGCAGCAAGTGCCCATATCTTCGTGACAGGGAAACGTTGGCCTAAGCTCTTTGAGATCCAACTAAATCCAAAGGAGTAAGATATGTGGAGAGGGAACTACTCCTACCCTCTGGCCTGAACATACCTGAGCCATATCCGCATAAAGCAACAAACGTAATGCACCATAACTTTGAGACCCCCTGGAAAAGGAGGGACACGATCGAAGATGTTCTTCACCCCATAAAGCTTATTTTCAAACATGAATAGGTGTACCAACGGAAGGATAGGCCAATCAGAGCGAACAAACTGTTCCATCATATTTTTTTTGGTGAAAAACACCTTGCCGAATATTTTGCTGAGGGGGTCTATCCGAGGGGTAGGGACAAGATCTAAGTTGAAAAGCTCAGATGTAATATAAGACCCCCAGTAAAGGGGTATTGTCAGATGGGCATCTTTCATCTGTTTTATAACTTCGTTCCGGGAAGGGCTATGATATTTAATCAAATAAAGGAGATCAGCAAAGCTTAACAATTCATCGAAACCATTCAATGACGTATGCCAGATAAGATATATAAGAGCATCTTCGGGGTGAAGCGTGTTGGCCTTTGCCCCCAAAAAGACGGTCTCAACTGCCCTGTGCCAAAAGCTCTTGACATCCAAACTGACAGGTATGCCGGGTTCAAGCAAATGCCAGTGAATCTCCACATGAAAGTGGGTGCTTTTTCCCCTTTTTTGAAAGGGGAGATGAAAGTGGGATTCCCAGTAGAAGGCCTCTGGTCGATATCCTTCATACAATTGATAGCCCATCTCCTTTAGGACCAAGCCAGCTTTTTTCACATCCTCTTTCCTTAAAAGTAAATCCATATCCTTTAAGGGACGGACACCAGGATTTTCGTGATAAATCGTCTCAATAAAGGCAAGACCCTTTAGGATAATACAGGAAATCCCCCTATCGTGAAAGTTGGCAAGAATACCTTTAAGCTCTTCGCCAAACATTATGTTGGTCTTCAAGGTATAAACGTAGGTTCTCTCAAGAGTATGAATGACTGTCTTCGGCACAACAAAAAGTAAGTCGAGTTTCTTTAAGTTATAGTAAATTAATGGGGCAATGCGGTGAGCATAAGATTTTTCTTGAAAATCCTTCCAATCGATTTCATCTGCTAATAGTGTTTCTATCTCTCCCTTTTTGGCACCGGGATTAATAAGGCAGAGCATAAGATTTTCTGTAGCGGTGGAGGGACCCTTCATGGCTAATATTGTACCAAACTCCCTTCTTTCTTTGCCCTTTTTACTGCATATTTAAAAGCCAAGACACTTAAAGGGACTATAATAACAACAAACAGGATTAACATCTTGATTTGGGGCAATATGGCCTTTAGTGAATACCCCTTTAAGAGCAAAAGCCGCATGGCCTCTAAGGCATGGGTAATGGGTAAAAGTGCAGCACATTTTTGAAGGAAAGGGGGAAGGACAGAGATGGGAAAATATATTCCGCCAATAATGGCTGAAGCAGAGCCAAATATCCAATAGATAGGATCCCCTCTTTTAAAGACCATAATGAAACTGGCGGAAAGCACACCTATTGCACAAAAAACTATAATGGTTAAAAAAAGGACGAGGCTGGCTAGTAGATAATTGCTCATTAATTGTGCCTTAAAGAA
>JAFDAE010000357.1 GCA_019314005.1 Deltaproteobacteria bacterium
GGTTGCACGATGATAAGGGAGAATTTTATTCTTTTCTACCTAACCGGTTTCCTATTTTCCATGAATCGGGAATTTCATTTCCTAATAAATCAAAAACTGAACCGAGTGGGGTTCAGGACAATGCCGACTATGCTAAAGAAAATTACATCCACCAAGATGTTGTTGAATATTCCGAGCGGCTCCTCGAAAAGGTATATATTGTCATCGATCGCTGTTTTAAAGTGCTTTGCTCAACATACATCGAATTCAAGTCCTTTGATCTTAATGAGAGCGCATTGAAAAGCTTGAAGAACAAAAAATCAAAATATAGTTTCAAGTACTTCGACAAGTAGTTTCTTTAGTGCCGAACAAAGGCATTCACCAGATCCCAAAAGCCTTGCGGCTTTTGGCCCAGATGATGCCCAGCGTTGGTTGGGCATAAGAGCTGCATTGGTCATTCAAAGAAACCTATGAACTCATTGAGGATATTAAAAAAGACAAAAACATAATCAGATTCGATCAAATGGATGTCCTAAAATTCCTTAAATCGTCAAAAGAATTTTACCGTTTTGGATAAGTTTGATTTATAAAAAAACAATGCGGAGATGCAATGTATTGCTGTACTGAATGTTTCTCGGTTGAGGAAATCAAAGAATTCATTAAGGGTAATGATGAGGTCGGCGATTGCGATTATTGTGGGAGCGAAAAAGTGAATGTTGCCGACGCAAGCGATGTCGGCCAATTTATAAAGGACGGTGTTAATAGAGCGTATGAAGATCCGGCAAACCAAGTTGGGTATTGCTCAGCTGAGGGTGGATACAATATAGAACCAGATAATCTTTACGAGATTTTAGTGTGGAAAGAAGGGATATTCAGCGACAAAATAGATGATCCAACAAAATTCATCGATGAGTCTGTTCCGGATGAGACAATGCACTATGTTCAAAGAGACCCATATGGCCCTTCAAGAGGCGACTCAGATGCCATATATCATTGGGAAAAATTCTGTAAAATAGTAAAGACCAATCGGAGATACACCGCATTTTGGCCTGAAGTTGAGCCAGATTATGATTTATTCCAGCCATCAGAATTCATGAAATCATTGGTCAGCGACTTGGCCAACACACATTTCAACTTGCTCGATCAAGGCACAAAGATTTACAGAGCGAGAATACTAAAATCCGACAAAAAATATAAGCATGAAGACTTAACAAGCCCGCCACCGCGGATTGCAAGTAATAACCGAATGAGCCCCGCTGGAATATCGCTTTTTTATGGTGCGTTAGAACCAGAGACATGTATAAGCGAACTAAGGCCAAGCGTTGGGGAAGATATCGTTGTTGGAGAATTCGAGGCAAATGAAACTCTAATGGTCCTCGATTTGTCAGGAAAAACACAAGAGGCGATAAGCATTTTCAGTGAAGACTACTCTTATAATTATGAAAGATGGATCTCTTTTGTCCGCGATTTCGTCGCCGATATATCAAGACCGATAAGGCCGATGGACCAGGAAATCGACTACGTGCCAACACAAGCATTCACTGAATTCTTACGGTTATGGGATTTTAAGGACCTGATGTATTATACAGAAAACAAACTGTTAAATATCAGCGGAATGCAGTTTAACAGCAGCCTGCGAGATGGCGGGAAAAACGTTGTCCTGTTCAGGGGACCAGAAATATCCTTGTCGCCAAAACACACCGGGTCGTTAGTTCCACCAAAAAAGGTTGATCCATGGCTGAGTTTCAAAGGATCACAGACATATGAAGTGTCCGAAGTTGTTGTGAAGGCAGAAGAAAAAGACGATGGGGTCGTATCTTAAATATTTATTTTTCATATCAAACAGTTAATAATTAAGATGCGACCCTCGAGTCTTTGTTGAATAACGAATAGTGGAGAATGGGCTGATTTAACGTAACAGAAAAATTTGCCCAACCAATTTTTGCACAGGACGCCAAACAGCAGGCGCCTGTGAAAAAAACGTTATATGTCGAAATGAGGCCGAATCATGGATGAAAAGGAATATCAAGCTCTGATTGACAGAGATACTTCAGTTGCACAACTTAACGAGAATTTCTCCGAGATCCTTGAAGTGCTTCGAGATGTGGTCAACTACGGGAGTAATTTGGTGCCACGGTGCTTTGTGTCGAGCAAGAGAACGCTTGAAGATGCCATTGTCCTTGGCGTACTTGTCCGACAAGCCATAGCCATGTTTGATGCTATAGAAATACTACTATCGAATGCTGCTGTTTATCCATGCCATTTGCAAACAAGGGCTATTTTCGAAGTTTCGCTATATCTTGAATGGGTACTTCAAAAGGACACGGAAAAGCGGGCCAAATATTTCTACGTCGCGAATGTTAGGCAAGAGCGTGTTTGGGCGATGCGAACTCAAACTGGTTCGTCCGAAAATGTCTCATACGGAAAAGTCATGGAGCCGTTTGGTAATCTGTTTCCCGAAACCACAAAACAACTGGCAGCCAAAGGTCAGGAATATCTCCGAAGAAAAAGGGGTCAGGTCTACGGTTGACCCTAGAAAAAGGGGTCAGGTCTACGGTTGACCCTTGCTCAAAATTAATAAGGGTCAAAAGTAGACTTGACCCCCCTGATACATAATAAGGGTCAAAAGTAGACTTGACCCCCCTGATACATACGTATTTAGGAGCATTATTTGTCATGGGGTTTCGTGTTTTATCTAAAAACACTTGGGTGCCTGGTAGCGGCAAGGATACGGTTTATCTCAAAATAGATCATTGGAATGACTATTCGTTTGTCACCATGTTCCATTTGTCGCTCCACGATGAAGATGGTCAGCTCCATGATATTGGTGAGATTAAGATTG
>JAFDAE010000358.1 GCA_019314005.1 Deltaproteobacteria bacterium
CCGCTCCGCTCCTTGCCGCCCACTTAACCGCGGCGTTATGTCCCCAAGCAATTGCACGAAACTAATTGGAAGGAAAAGCATGAATCACAAAACTCTCGATAAACACAGTCAAGACGAAGTAACAAATCTTTTTACGTCGGTTTTCACATCATCAGAGGGAGAGAAAGAAGGGAAGCTGATTGGCAATCTTGTCTCGGAGCTATCTTCAGAAATCGACAATCAGAACATTATCTGTTTTGGCACATACATAGAAGAATCAATCGTTGGATCGATTTTCTTTAGTCGGCTTCAATTCAAAGAGGCTGTCCGGGTCTACATGCTTGCCCCTGTCGCTGTTAACACAGAACATCAAGAAAAGGGAGTTGGACAGGCTCTTATCAATCATGGCCTTAATGAACTGAAGAATCGGTCTGTGGCTGTCGCTATCACATATGGTGATCCGTCTTTTTACTCCAAAGTGGGCTTTCGAGCTCTGTCAGAAAATGTCATTCAGGCTCCGATTAAGCTTTCAATGCCGGAAGGTTGGCTGGGCCAGTCGTTAACGGGAGAGCCAATTCCGACTATCAATGAACGTCCTATATGCGTTAAGGAATTCAATGATCCGGCCTATTGGTAATTACAGAGGACATAACAAGGCGCTCGTTGGGCCGTTTCACCGCTGCGCGGCTCGAACCCCTCAATGGAACCGTACCGTTTTCGACGACTACCGCCATATCGACCGGTCTGAAACTTCATTTCATCCCGGCCGCATGGGTACGGCTCATCTCGCTCTCGTTGGCGGCCACAATTCGTGCTTCAGGTTGGATCAAGAAGGCCCGATAATTGAGCAGGACGGCAGGGAATGATCGTCTGGGAGAGTCGGTATGAGAAGAGTATTTTTCACGATTTTCACCTTAGTTCTTGCCTTTACAATTACGATAATTGCCTGTAAGGTTGAGGGGTTCGATGCAAGCAGAATCGGGTTGTTGAGAGCGCGCATCATGGATGGGGCCTTTAAGGACATCAATAGTATCCTCGTCGTCAAGCAGGGAAAGGTCCTTATCGAGGAGTATTTCAACGGTGAAGACCCTGACACACTGCACGACATACGGTCGGCAGGCAAGAGTATAACCTCTGCTCTTGTCGGCATTGCCATAGACAAAGGCCTTGTTCGAGGGGTTGATGAAAAACTACTCTCCTACTTCCCCGGAGTCGAGTGCCATAACGGCTGGGATCCGAGAAAAGAGAGCATCACATTGAAAGATGTGTTGTCGATGAGTTTTGGACTTGCCGAACCGGGGGAGTATCCGTCCTGGGAGAACCGAAATTGGTATACTGAGAACTGGATAGGGGATGTCCTCTGCCAGCCGATTGAGTATGAACCGGGGAGTCGGTTTGACTACGATTCTTCGGCTCCTGCCCTATTCGGTCCTATCATTGAACAGTCGTCGGGCATGTCTGTCGGACGGTTCGCGGAGGATTTCCTTTTCAGACCGCTCGGGATCGAACATTACAGATGGCACATCCTGCCGGATGGTCGAGAGTATACCGGAGGCGGTTTCCACATGCGCCCTCGGGATATGGCCAAGTTGGGGCAGCTCTATCTTCAGAAAGGGGCATGGAAGGGAAAACAGCTGGTCTCCAAAAAATGGGTGGAGGAGTCAACGAGGTCGCACATGGCAGCAAATGCGCGGCTTGAACGGCACTATGGCTACTACTGGTGGAGAGAAAAGTTTCTCATCGGTGAAGGTTGGATTGAGACCTACTTTGCCTCGGGTAATGGCGGAAACAAGATTTATGTATTTCCATCGGAGGATTTAGTCGTGGTCATCTCTGCCAGCGCATATAACCGGAGCTATGGCCACCCGCAGGTCAGAATGATGATGAACAAGTCCATTCTGCCTGCCGTTATCCAAAGTGAACATTCACATCCAGGAGAACCAGTTCTCAAGACCGTTCCCCAAATCGGATTTCTAATCAGTGAGTTTGTATTCTTGGTCACTCTGGTCCTTTGTATTCTGTGGCCGTCGGCGTTCCTGAGCAAACCTCTCCGTACGGAGCAGGCGGTGTCAGCTGACAGCAATGGTAATCGCAAATGGCCTTGCCTTTTCCGCATCTGGATTGGCATAAACGCGCTAATAGGGATCATTTTTGTAGGAATTGTGTTGGGAGAGGCTAATACTCTGGATCTATTATTAAACTGTGGTTACGCTCAACCAATTTGTCCAGCGCTACACAAGGTTATGGCAAGCTGGGCAATCACTATACTGACGGCGGGGTCGTTAGTTCTGACGGTGAAATCCTGGAGGGGACGTTATTGGTCAAATATGGCGAGTGGTTATTTTTCCATATTTGCGTTCGTCTCACTATATTGTGTTTTCAGTCTGGGGTATTTAGGGCTTCTATTTTTTGTCTGTTAAGGTTCCACAAAATGCAGGTTGTATTGAAAAGGAAATCAGTTCATCTCGGATCACCCAACAAGCCAAACGCAGCGGACTCTTAAACCCGCCGCTGATTTAGGGCGGTTATGTTTTTGTAATAAAAAGATAAGGTAGCATAAATAATTAATGAGGAAAAATTGTGGACATCAAAAAGTGTAATATTTGTCATAATCATTTTGATTTGTCTGATCATCCGCATGGAGAAATTTATTTTCTTTTTCGATCAAAAACTTCTGTTGAATTTTATTTCGAGAGATATTTCAATTTATGTAAATCCTGTTTTGAAAAGGATGGCAAACAGCTTCTTTCTAATATACAGAGTGGAAAACACACTGGTGTTGAGGATATCGACTCGGAAATAAAAGACAGGTTAGATTCAATAGTCGCAGTTGCCTGGGATA
>JAFDAE010000063.1:0-10003 GCA_019314005.1 Deltaproteobacteria bacterium
CGCGAGAAATAGCTTGATTTCTACAGAAGTATAGTATAGTAAAAACGAGATTTTTCCCGAACAGTGTCCACCCTGAGAATTGGATTTTTCAAGATGTGGAGACTGAATATAACGAAGGACTCCTTGCCCGGATTCGGTATTCGGGCTATAGAGCCGAGAGGAGAATGTATGTTGAGAAGATACGAAACGATATTCATTGTGCGGACCGACCTGCAGTCGGATGAAGTGGGCCCCTTGGTTGACCGCTATACCGGAATTATTGACGGTATGGACGGCACCATAATCGAGGTTGATAACTGGGGCAAACGGAGATTGGCCTACCCTATTGAGAAGAGGCGTGAGGGTGTGTATGTAAGGGTTGATTTTGTTGCCCAGTACAAGGTTGTGACCGAGGTGGAGAGAAACTTCAAGATTGATGAAAATATACTCCGGTTTCAGACGGTAAAACTGAGTGACAAGGTTGATATGGAGGCGATCAAGCAGGAGATAGCCGACGCCCTCAAGAGGGAAGAGGAGCAAAAGAAGGAAGAGGAACGGAAGAGGGAAGAGGCGCAAAAGAGAGAAGAAGAGCAGAAGGAAGAGGCGCTGAAGAAAGAAGAAGAACAGAAAGAAGAGGCTATTTCTGAGCCCGCCAATGAAGAAGTCGAGGTGTCTGAAGGTCCGGACAGTCAAGATGCCAAAACTGGTGAAGAAGGTGCGCAGGAGACCTCACCTGTTGAGACAGACGAGGAAAGGGCAAAGGAGGAATAAGAAATGGCATATACACCGGATAATCGTACACGGCGCCCGCGCCCCAAGGGCAAGTTTTTTCACAAGAGGAAGGTATGCAGGTTTTGTGCTGATTCGAATATAAAAATTGATTATAAGAGCCCGGCTGCCCTGAGGGGTTTCCTGACGGAACGAGGAAAGATCATGCCGAGAAGGATTACCGGGACCTGTGCCAGACACCAGCGGGCATTGGCAGTGGCGATCAAAAGGGCCAGGACCTTGGCTCTCTTGCCCTATGTAACTGCCGACAATTAATTTCATCTGAGTTGATCTTCAATGAATTGAACAGCGAGCGCATCCCCCGCTGCTTGCGGCGGGATAAGCGAGCGAATACAAAACAAATATTTTCCTTAACAATAGGAGATTCCCCGCAGCTTGTTGCGGGGAGCTTCAATTCCGAGATGTCTGCCGACCGGGCAGACATCTCCCACCCTTTTAGTCTAACAGGTGAGGCATGTTCCGTCTGCCGTGGGGGAATGTCCCCTATAGAGACTTTTTCCTTGCTGTTGCGGTCACCTCTATTGTTTTTATTACGGTAGCCGTGATCTCGGTGCTTGGTCTGCTCGGCGCGGTATTTGTGCCGCTTCCGGTCTTGTACTACTATTCCAAGCTGGGCAGAGGTCCCGGTATCCTGATCTTTTCTCTCTCCCTGGCCGTTACCCTATTTGCGCTAAAAACACTGGGTTTTCAGACGGGCCTTGTCTATTTTTTCCTGTTAGGTCTTCTGGGGGTTGTTCTTTCGGAGGTGTTGCGGAAAAACTGCTCCATAGAGAAGACGATTATCTATTGTGGGGGTATCCTCCTGTCACTGGGTTTTGCCGTTCTTATCTACCTGAGCCTGACTTCTGGAAACATGCCGTGGAACGTGATCATGACCCACATATCCGTAGTGGTGCAGGAGAACATCGATATGTACTCCCGCGCCGGTATTTCCCAGCAACATATTGAACTCATAAGAGAGAATGCCGACCAGATAACTCGTATCCTTGTCGGACTGTCTCCCTCCATTGCCCTTGTGGGCACTATTTTCCTGGTGTGGGTGAATATCCTGGAGGGGAAATGGCTATTCAAGAAGAAGGGAATGTGGTACCCTTCCTTCGGTGATCTTTCACTGTGGAAGACCCTTGATAAAACGGTCTGGCTTGTTGTGATTACCGGTATCTGTATCATGGTTCCCCTGGAGACCCTCCGTATCCTAGGCCTGAACGTACTGATCGTCCTTCTTTTTATATACATGCTGCAGGGCCTGGCTATAATGAGTTTTTTCTTTCAGACCAAAAACGTGCCGGTGTATTTGAGGGCCTTTGGATATCTTTTGGTCTTTGCTCAACAGTTCCTGCTGTTGATCGTGGCCGGTGTGGGTCTGCTTGACACCTGGGTCGATTTCAGGAAACTTGACAAAAAATCGAGCTGACCCGTTCATGAAACGCAGATCAATCGAATTGTCTCCAATAACGCAGCGTATCGGAGGTGTACTCAAATGGTACGTTTGACGGCTATATGGGTAATCGACACAACACAGGACGAAGAGTTTCTGATGGGAGAATGTCTATGAAGGTTATCTTGATAAAGGATGTTGCATCTGTGGGAAAGGCGGGGGACCTTGTCAATGCCTCCGACGGGTATGCCCGGAATTTTCTGATTCCCCGTGGATTGGCCAAGGAAGGTAGCGGCAAAAACGTTGAAGACCTGGAGCGTGAAAGGGAGATTGCGGCGAGAAGGATGCTCAAGGAGAAGAAAGCGACCCAGGCCCTGGTTGAAGGGCTCGATGGAGTCACCTGTCAGGTAACCAGAAAGGTGGGCCAGCAGGACAAACTGTTCGGTTCCGTCACCTCGAAGGATATACGAGACGCCCTGAGCGATCAGGGGATAGAGGTTGATAAGAAGGATATCATTCTTGAAGAGCCGATAAAGAATCTTGGAGAATTTTCCGTGAAGATCAAGGTACATCCCGGAATGTCCGCCGAGATCAAGGTTGTTGTTACCGGTGAGGTATAGGATGAAGGACGTCGACTATTCGTCCCATAAGGTGCCGCCGCAAAATCTGGATGCGGAACAGTCAATCCTCGGAGGTATCCTTCTGGACAATAATGCCCTGAACCATGTTCTGGAAATAATGGGTATGGGCGATTTCTACAGCGAGGCTCACCGGAAGATATTCTCGGCAATCCTTGATCTGTACGAGAAGAATGAGCCGAGCGACCTGATCACTCTGAGCAGCATACTGCGTGACCGGGGACACCTTGAAGGTGTAGGGGGGGAGGTATACGTGGCATCCCTTGTCGACGGTGTTCCCTCTGCGGCTAACATTGCATACTATGCTAAAATTGTTAAGGAAAAGGCTATACTACGAGGGTTGATAGGTGCCGCGACCGATATACTCAATAAGAGTTATGATGCGGGTTCCGACATAGACTCCGTTCTTGACGAGGCGGAGCACGCGGTCTTTGAGATATCGGAGAACAAGATAAAACCCGCCTTTTCTCCCATAAAAGAGATAGTAAAGGACACTTTTGAAAACATAGAGAGACTGTACGCAAAGAAGACCCTTATCACCGGTATTTCCACGGGATTCCAGAAGGTTGATGAGATTACCTCCGGTCTCCAGAATTCCGATCTGATTATAGTGGCCGGTCGGCCCAGTATGGGGAAAACGGCCTTTGCCATCAATATTGCACAGCATGCGGCAATCGAGGACAAGGTACCGGTAGCCATATTTTCCCTGGAAATGGCGAAGGAGCAGCTGGCGCTCCGCATGCTCTCTTCGGACGGAAAGGTAGACTCACAGAAGATACGAAGGGGCTTTGTCGGGGAGATGGACTGGCCGAAACTGGTGACTGCCGCGGGCAGGCTTTCAGAGGCCCCCATCTTTATCGATGATACACCCGCGATCTCTGTTCTCGAGATCAAGGCAAAGGCAAGGAGGCTGAAGGCGGAGTCGGGGCTGGAACTGATCGTTGTTGATTACCTACAACTTATGAGGGGGAGGGATTCTTCCGCACCGAGGGAGCAGGAGATATCCGAAATAAGCCGTTCACTCAAGGCCCTGGCCAAGGAACTCAACGTCCCGGTCGTGGCCCTGTCTCAGTTGAACCGACAGGTTGAATCACGGACCGACAGACGTCCCCAGCTTGCCGATCTGAGGGAGTCCGGTGCAATCGAACAGGATGCCGACGTGATCATGTTCATATACCGGGACGAGGTATACAACAAGTCGGAGGACAACCCGGAGACGGGCAAGGCGGAGATCATTATCGGAAAGCAGAGAAACGGTCCCGTCGGTGTAGCAAATATGGCCTTCCTGAAGGAATTTACCTGCTTTGAAAACCTGGCCTACGAACGCGACGAGTTTTAGTCTGTTATGAGCTTGGGTTCATCGCTCAGGTGGGGTATCACGAGCCTCAGTTTCTTAAGAGCCTCTTTCTCAATCTGTCGGGCGCGTTCCCGTGTTATTTTGAACCGGTCGCCGATCTCTTGAAGGGTCGCCGGATCATCCGCCATTACCCTGCGTCGTATGATGTACCCTTCTCTCTCATTGAGTTTTTCCAGGGCCCCCGCTATGTTTTTCTTGACCAAGGCCATCTCGTCCTTCTTGATAAGGGCATCTTCCTGGCTTGTACCTTGGTCGATGAGATGGTCGATAAAGGTTGATTCCCCCTCATCGTCCATGGCTGCATTCAGTGAGACATCCCGGTTGGTGAGGCGGAGGTCCATTTCCTCTGTTTCTTTTTCCGTGACGTTGAGCATCTCAGCGACCTCTTTGAATTCCGGTCTCTTTTGCGAGATATCTTCGAGTTTTCTTTTCGTCTGATTCAGCTTGAAGAAGAGTTTTCTCTGTGCCTGAGTGGTTCCTATCTTGACGAGGCTCCATGTCTTTATGACAAAGTTCTGCATATATGCCCGTATCCACCATACCGCGTAAGATATGAGACGGTACCCCTTATAGGGGTCGAACTTCTTGACGGCATGCATCAGGCCGATATTCCCCTCCTGGATCAGATCGATGAGTTTTACACGGTAATTTTTGTATTCGTGGGCGATCTTGACCACAAACCGCAGGTTCGAGGTAACCAGTTTTTCAGCGGCCTTCATGTCACTCTCTTTGACGAACCTCACCGCCAGTTTGAACTCTTCCTCAGCCTTCAGGATGGGAAAACGGTGTATCTCCGCCATGTAGAGATCCACCGAATCGGTTACTGCGGGAAGACCCATTCTCGGTCCCTCCAATTTCTTTTTACAGCTTCGTAGAATAGGCTTATTTTTTTCAATAGTCAAGACTTTTTGATACCACCGAATTGCCTCATAATTCGATGTTACCGAACATCGACTTCCAAAAGGAGGGATAATCATGAGTCCGCGGTCCAAACGAGAGTATCGTGAGGCGGTCCATTTGCGGTATAAAAATGCTACTCGTCATGAAAAAACCGCTATCCTGGATGATTCGATAAGCAATAAATTTTCTCGAAGATAGTATACGTTTCTTATACGTCTATGAACCATAATTTCCAACATGCTGACAAAATTAACCATATACTGGGAGTGATTAATTGCGAAGGTTCTTTTAAATATTAGATAAGCTATTTAAATATCGAACTATTATCTAAATGGCCTGACTGTTGCTTAGAGAAGTTTAATGTTTGCAAATAACAATGAAAATTTAGAGAATAATTTTCAGGGGACAGACATGTTTAACCTGAAAGGCAAAGTGGCGGTTGTGACAGGCGCAAGCAGAGGAATCGGCAGGGCGATAGCAGAAACTCTTGCAATGCATGGAGCAAAGGTTAGTGTTTCTAGTAGGCGATTAGATGCTTGTCAGGAAGTCGTTGACGTTATTTGCGCTCGAGGAGGTGAGGCAACAGCTTACCAAGCCAGCATTTCTAAGCGCTCTGAACTGGAAGACATGATTCGTGCTACGCGAGAGGATCTTGGCGCTATAGATATCCTCGTTTGCAATGCGGCTACTAATCCTCATTATGGTTCCATTGTTTCCCTTCCGGACGAAATATTTCAAAAAATAATGCAAAATAATTTACTTAGCAATATTTGGCTCTGCAAGCTTGTCAGACCAGATATGACAGAAAAAAGGAATGGATCAATTATCATTGTCGCTTCGATCGCGGGGTTTCTGGGATCTTCTACGATCGGTGCATACGCAATTTCAAAGGCTGCTGATATGCAGCTGGTTCGCAATTTGGCAGTTGAATGGGGAACGGATAACATCAGAGTCAATTGCATAGCCCCCGGACTTATCAATACTAAAATGGCACAACAATTGATTGCAGATAAGGAAACACAAGATCTCATAAAATATAGATTACCTTTACGGCGATACGGGGATCCGAAGGAAATTGCAGCCATTGCTGTCATGCTGGCATCTCCTGGTGGCGCTTTTATAACAGGCCAAGCTATTATTGCAGATGGTGGCGCGATGGTTATAAATTAATCAAAAAAACTGCTGACCAACGTATAGCCCACAGAATGTCAATCTATATTGGTTGCGTGGGAAACGATAATCTTTTTGAAGATGCCCGGCATCGAGAACTTCCACTCGGCTGGAAATATGGGAGTGCGCATTTGATGTCAAGAAATTCAGATTGAAGGCTCTGGTCCCATGTAACTATTATGACTTCGGATAAAGACTCTTTAATTTAATCCGAGCGTCTGGAACTGGGGCTTTATCCGGTAGCGTCAGTTAACGAATTTCTTGGAAGTCTCTCTGTATTCGGACTTAGATGATTCATAAGATTTCTTAACCACTTTGGTCATTTTGCAGAAGTGAAGATGACGATCTGATCGATATAACGATAGGTGAGGACATCAAATGTATCTTGACGAGGAAATAATTTAGGAGGAAGAAAAAAATGGAACGTATTTGGATGAAAAACTGGCCGGAGGGCGTTTCAACAGAATTGAAATATCGTCTTGGAATGAAGCCTCTTCATGAATATGTGCAGCAGAATGCGATAGATTATCCGGACAAGCCGGCCTTTATTTTTTACGGCAAGGTACTGACCTGGGGGCAGTTGGATGATTATGTAAATCGCTTCGCCAATTATTTGAACAGCATCGGAATCAAAAAAGGAGACCGGATTGCCCTTTTTATGCAAAATTGTCCACAATACATTATCGCACATTTTGGAATTCAAACGATTGGCGGTATCGTGACCCCATGCAGCGCCATGTTCAAGGAATGGGAGCTGGAATATGAACTTAATGATTCAGAAGCAAGGCTTTTGGTGACGACAGACGATCTTTATCCCATTGCAGAGAAGGTAAGGGGAAAAACGGCACTGGAGAAGATAGTCGTGACGAATTATGGAGATATGCTTCCTTCAAAGCCGACGCTGCCGCTGGATACAGAACTGATGCAGACAAAGAAGACATATGTGGATACGCATGATTTCATGTCTATATTGATTAAATATCCCCCTGAAGTAGCGAAAGTGGAGATCGATATCTGGAAAGATGTGGCCATGATGATCTATACCTCAGGGTCGACCGGCCAGCCCAAGGGCGCTATGTTAACTTACGGGAGTGCGCTAGAGACGGCTGCCTCAGCGGTACACTTCGTGCGGGACCGAACGGATGATGTGTCGATTGCGGTGATGCCGATCTTTCACATCGCGGGAAATCTTTATGGCATATGCACAGCTGTTTATTCAGGTTCCACTGTGGTTCTCCTGAACCGGTTCGATCCCAAAACGATTGTAGAAGCTTTTAAAAAGTATCGTTGTACGAATTGGTTTTCCGTCACCCCCATGCTTATGGCCATTATGGCCCTTCCGGAGGCAAAGGAGGTGGACTGGAGCTGTCTTCGTCATACGCGGTGCACGAGTTTTGGTATCCCGTTGACAGAAGAGTTTGCGAAACAGTGGAGTGACTTTACCGGTGGGTCCCCTGTGTGTGAAGGGGGTTATGGATTGTCAGAAACATACGCTGCAGGCGTGGGCATGCCTGACAAAGTGAAATGGGGTGCCCATGGGATCCCATTTTTTAATACGGACCTGAGAATTGTGGATTTCGAAACTGGCAAAGACTTGGGAATCAATCAAAAAGGTGAGATTGTGATCCGAAATCCCGCTGTTTTCAAAGGATATTGGAAAAACCCGGCAAAAACGGCGGAAACATTGAGGGGTGGCTGGGTTTTTACAGGCGATATCGGATACATCGATGAAGATGGTTATTTATGGTTCCTCGGTCGTGTCAAAGAGATGATTAAATGTTCTGGTTACAGTGTTTTCCCGGAGGATGTGGAAGTTCTGCTCATCAATCATCCGGCTGTGCAACAGGTGGCTGCGATCGGGGTACCTGATCCTGTACGTGGTGAAAATGTGAAGGCCTTCATCGTGCTCAAACCGGAGCACAAGGGGAATATTACGGAAGCGGACATCATCGCCTGGTCGAAGGAGAAGATGGCTTCATATAAGTATCCACGGTCTGTAGAGTTTCGTGACAGCTTACCTGTTACAGGTGCGGGGAAGGTGCTTCGCCGGATGCTGAAAGACAAATAAATATCTTCGTAACAAAAGGTTGCAAGTTAATTTTTGGTCGGGAACAACGCTCGGATTGGTTTGTTATGCAAGGTTATGACTGCGAGATTCACGTTTATGTTTTGTGTCAGCGACGTATAAGAATATCCGCTTGCATGATTTTCAAGGGGCGTAGGTACTGGTGATCTGGTTTATTAAGACAGGTGACAGGGATTTATAAGTGTGAAGCTGCCCCCTCCCCTCCCCCCCCCCTGGGGGGGGGCATGCTCATGCCGCAGCCAGTCTGTGTAGTAGTAAGTCGAAATAAGCCATGGCCGGAGTCTTGCTGTCGAAGGTATTGTGCCAGCCTTTATTGTTGTAGAACTCCAAAAGTAGCTGGCAAGCCCTCTTTTTACCTCTCTCATTGATCCGTATGTGCCTTCAGGTAGATATATTCGTGCTTGATCGATCTTCCAGAGCGGCTAGATAAAGACATTTTCCATCTAGCACCCCTTGCCGTCCATACTGATAGAAACATTGTGAGAATGAAGGGTGCCAGTGAACGTGTCCGATGTGAACTGACTGCCTTGATCCATGTTGAATATATCTGGGCATCCGTATTTGGAGAGATCTTCTTCCAGGGCATCTACGCAAAACATATTATCCAGTGTATTCGATAGACGCCAGGAAAACACTATCCGACTTGCTACTCCATAAGGGGAAAACAATAAAAGACTTATTGAGAGATGACTACAAAGTAACAAAAATCTCCGCGTCATGGGAATATAGGTTATAGAAGCGGCCCACACGCGATTGGCATTTGGACTCTCAAAACCACGCAAAAGATACGAATAGGTCATATGCTCGGGATATCCTAACGATAATCTCGGTTTGATATACAGCACCTCGATGCCCATCCGTCGCATCAGAAAAGGGAACTGCTGGGATAATGCCGTTGCAGAGTCCTTCTTTCACTCAATTAAGACCCAATTCATTCATCATTGCAGATTTCAAAACGAGGCTGAGGCAGAGAAGGCCCTCTTCTGGTACATAGAAATTTATTATAATCGACAGAGAAAACATTCAACGAATGATTATAAACCTCCAGCTCTTTACGAGATGGAATGGAGGAACGACAGAAAAGTGGCTTAACTTTGATTCCACTTTTTTGTTGCAGGATCAATTCTGGTATCTTCGCTACTCGCCAAGAGCGGAGCTCAGCGAGTCTTGGGCATCCCGATTTTCAGCAAACAATTTCAAAAGAAAAGTTTAGCACAAGCTTTGTGTTTCTCAACCTAAGCTTGCGTGGCCTGTCACAGTATCAAATCACCAATAGTTACTCATAGACGATCTCATCAGCAGTTCCATATTCCAAGGCATCCTCCTCAAACTTTCGTGCCTGCTTTTTGCTGGAAAACCGCTTTTCCTTATACCACTCGCTTCCAATAATAATTGCCATAATTTCACTTGTACCGGCAGAGATGGTAGAATGTCTTACATCGCGGAAAATTCGCTCAAGGGGCAGGACATTGGTATAGCCAATACCTCCTACCACTTGCATGGAAATATAGACGATCTTTTGGCAAGCCTCGGTAACAAACTTTTTTGCCTCAGAAATCATCCTACGTGCTTGAGACTCGCTGACACCTGGAGCATCTACTGCGCGGGCCGCCGTATAAATGAGAGATCGTGCTGCATCAACAAGCGTCACTGCTTCAGCCAGTTGAAAGCTGATACCTTGGAATCTGTTTAGGGTTTCCCCAAAC
>JAFDAE010000063.1:10014-10439 GCA_019314005.1 Deltaproteobacteria bacterium
CTAAATCGAGCGCCACGCGCGATGTTCCAAGAGTCGTAGCTGCAGCCCCAAGTCTTGCAGGAATCATCATAGTCGACATGACGTTATGTGCACCATTCACTTCACCCAAGACATTCGCTTTGGGCACAACTACATCCCTGAACTCAAGCCGAGCCAATCCCCCCCCACGACACCCTAGCGTACTATAAAGGTACTTTGTTTCCACACCGCCGCATCCTCTATCTACAATAAGACAGGTAAGGGCCTGTTGCGATTTCGCCTCAGGTCTCAGATCGGTAAGAGCATAAACTACAAAAAAATCGGCACCTTCACCACCAACAATGAACCGTTTTTGACCGGTTAACAGAAAATGATCGCCCTTATCAAGGGCAACGGTAGATGCCCCGAATACATCAGATCCGCCGCCCGGTTCCGTTAAACATTCG
>JAFDAE010000359.1 GCA_019314005.1 Deltaproteobacteria bacterium
CGAAGACAAGAAAAGGTGTGACCAAGGCCCATTTAGGGGGAAAGGCAGTGTTGCCAAATTCCCTAAATACAGACCTCGTTATGGAAGGCGATTTTCCCCCCCTATTTTTGGACAGTTTTCTATTTGAGGGGTGAATCTCCGACTTCAAGCTGGAGTAATTTTCCAGCAGGGGTGACTACCCTCAGCTGACTTAGTTTCCGACAAAACTGTTTCTGGGCTGCAAGACGACTGGGCTGTTGGAGAGGCTCAAGACGTACTGTGACTTTCTTATTGTCGCTCCTTATCCAGCCATGGCAATTGGTAATGGCATAAAATAGGTCAATATACTCATTCTTGTTTTCGTAAAGGGGCAGAAGCCACTCTACCATTTGCTTGCGGGCATTCCACACGCTTGCGGTCACAAGGTCAAACAAATACTTGCTTTCATTACAGATGCGCTGAAAACAAGTGTAATCCTCCAACCATGAAACATTTACTCTTTCAGGGAGTTGTTTTGCTTTTCCCTTCAAGATTGCAACCTCAGCTTCCTTTTCTCTGATCTGCGCAAGGACATTCCGGCGGACGTTATTTTTCCGAATGCTACCATCCTTATTGAGCACTTCTTTGCTCTTTGATAACTTTTTATACAAGCCTACAAGCTTTGCCTTAAGTCCGGAAGCTTTCGTCTTGATCTCTTTGACTTCAGGATTAGCGATTTCCTGATTCTGACTTTCAGTAAACGAATATCCCGGTTGATAGTTAAGGGGATGTTTGTCTTCCATATGCTTGAAGGTGTTTTCAGAGGCACCCCAACGGTTGAGTATCGCCATTGCGCATTGCTCTGTGTCCATTCTGTCCAATGGAACATTCGACAGAGCGCAGGTCCGGCGGCTACTGGAAACATTCCAGATATAAACGCGCCTAAGCGTTAGCCTTTCAGTCTTCCCGTCATCTACGTCGCAAATAAAGTCCTTATCCCCTTCAAATACCCGATATGACTTGTCGTTTAAACTGAACGTTTCTGTAAACAGCTCTTCATCCAAGGCATTGAGCTTGTTGACGTCAACATTCTTTTCCCAGGTTACGAAGCCGACTTCTGCCTTGGTCATTTCATAAAAAAATTTCCCCCCATACCCCTCCCGATCAAATACCATCACCGGTCCCATAGTGCCTTCAGCTTTCCATTTTATCCCTAAATTAATGAGATAATTACGGATATCGCCTTTCCCCTCCTGAATCTCAAAGTCAACGACCCTGCCGCTTGAATCGCAAGCAACGATGTTGTTGCGACCAGGAACCATCATGCCCCGCTGCGTATTGAATGCTTTATGCACTTTATTTTTTCCAGTATAAGGCAACAAATGACCGTCTACAAACCATTGCCATGTGCCAACGAACCCGGAACGAATTTGCTGGAGGGTAAAATGAGACAACATCTGACTCGCTGTCTCCAACTTACAGGCATCGTAAAGCCATATGCGCGCATTTGTCTTGCTTGGCAAATTCATGATGCCAAGTATGAGACCTGCTTCGCGTCCGCAAAGATTTTTCAGTTGCTCGATGGAGCGGATGTTCTTGGCAATCATCAATACAAAAGTGAACAATAACTTGTATTTACTTCCCAAAAAGGATGATGTCATCCGCACCCAGTCATTGAGGTGGATTAAAGTGATCAAGTAAGTGAAAACGCCCGCATAGCGCGTTGCTTCCCAGCTATGTTTTTCGCTGAAAGGCTGATCTTCCGGGTCAAGAGTGCGGTCGCCAAAAGGTAGTTCGGCTTGTCTGTCCAGCCGCTCTCTCTCCTCTTTTCTCATCTGCTCCAATTGTCTGGCCTTGTTTCCTTTAAGACCTTCATCAGTGTGGGCCTCACGGTTCTGACGTAAGGTCTCACCTTTCGAAGGCGTATAGTTGCGGATAAGGCCTTCAAGACCAAAATGCTTTTTTATTTCCGTGTAGTTATGAATGGTCTGGCGGCTGATGTTTAGTACATCGGCAAGGCGAACTTTTGTGGCACCTAACTCCACAGCTTCGATGACAAAAAGTCTTTTGGCCACCTTATCGGTGAGGTCTACAGTCTTTATCGAGACGTCATTCCGATAAAGGGTGACCTGCGTTTCGCTGCCGTCCTTGAATTTCAGATAGAGCCGTTGGCCTATGTATTTAACAGCGTTGTCTTTGTTCGATGCGACGTCGAACAGTAGCCTCTGGGTCATAATCGCCTCGCTTCATTGTCTGTTAAAGCGACATTGCATCATCCTCGCTGTTGTGTCAATCGTTATTTTACATTTTTATGCAATTTAAAAAATATATTGATGTGTTAAGATTTTGACTGTCCAATTTTGGCCTTAAGATGTCCTAACTGCCTGAAAATACATCTGGTCATGCCGCTCAACGGCGCAGGCCTTAACGAGGTCTGGTTTCCTGTGTGTGGAGACAGCATTCTGATTTTAGATATAAGAGGAAATAAATACTAGACGAGGAAGATAGCATGAAAATACTTGTTTGTTACAGCAGTTCGGAAAAAGACCGAAAGGTCATTGAAGCGGCGGTGGAGAGGGCGAAGACCATGAATGCAACGATATATATAGTCACTTCCATGCAGGGCAAGGCAGGCACTCCAGACAGTGTTTTTGACTATGTGAAGGAGGAATTAAAGGAGGCGGGAAAACCTTTTGCAGACGCAGGTATCCCCTGTGAAACACACCTGTCGGTTCGCGGTCTCAATGCCGGTGATGATCTGATTCGTTTTGCCGATGAACACGAGGTGAATGAAATAATCATCGGGATAGAGAAAAGTTCAAAGCTGGACAAGTTCTTGTTGGGTTCTACGGCGCAGCACG
>JAFDAE010000360.1 GCA_019314005.1 Deltaproteobacteria bacterium
AATATCGGCTCGAACAGAGTAAACAGCTTGCTCAATGGGCTTATTGCCTGCAGTTTTTGCAACAATTTCCAGGGCTTCTAAAATAGCAACACCACTGGAAAGCATCGTACCCATTGTGCGAGTAAATTTAGAAACTGCAACTTTTCGAATTAGATCCCCAAATACAGGTAATCTAAGAAGATTTTTATCGATAAATGCCCTGCCTTTTTCAGTGCTGTGAAATTTCTTAAAAGCAAATATAAAAAGCATCAAGCCAACAACGATATATATTCCATTCTTTTTTGTAAAATCACTTACTTTAACGACCATCTGGGTAAAAGCAGGTAACTGTCCTCCCATATCCGCAAACATTTCCTCAAATACAGGTATAACGAAAACCAAAATGACACCCAGTACAGCACCCGCTATAATGAGGGTTACAATGGGATAGGTCATAGCGCCTTTTACCTTGGATTTTAACCTGGCGGCTTTTTCCATGTATGTGGAAAGTCTTCTTAAAATAGTATCAAGGATACCTCCGGCTTCACCTGCTGCAATCATGTTTACGAAAAGATCGTCAAACTCATCGGGAAATTTTTTTAGCGCTTCAGCAAGGGTTGAGCCGCTTTCCACATCATCTTTTATACTTCTAAGCATCTTTTTAAAAGTTGCATTCTCCTGCTGGGAATAAAGTATGTCAAGGCACTGGATAATAGGAAGTCCCGCATCGATCATCGTAGAAAATTGCCTTGCAAAAAGAATGATATCTCTGTCTTGGACTTTTGGCTGAAGAAAGGCAACATTTTCAAAAAGGTCTTTGGGTTTCTTTTTGACTTTCGTCGGCTCAATTTTCATTCTTTTCAGATTGGCAAGTACAGCTTCTTCTGTTGAAGCTTCCATCTCACCTTTCTGAGTGTCACCTTTTCTATTCTTTCCTGCCCAAAGGAAAACCGGCATAATCAACCCCCTTTTGCATTTAGAAACCTTTGAAAAATGGTAATTTTTGCAAAGATTGCTTTTTTTAAACTCCCTCTCTATTACTTAAATTTTTCTATTAAGTACTCAATTATACTAAACCAATAGCAGATTAAATATAATATCACAATCTTATTTAAACAACAATAGCTTTGCACAGTTTATTCCAAAGCCGGAAAAATCTTTTTAACAACTTATGTTTATAAGCAAATTCCGTGCCATACTATCATCATTTGATGTAAAAAACTATAGAAACGAGACCTTTGAAAAATGCTCAATTTCGAAGTCTGCGCTTATCTGTTCAAGTTCAAGGAAGACTATCCGCCTGAGATTAACCGCAGGAATATATGTAATATTTCGAGGATTAAAATTTGATCCTGTCGAAGCGAAGCGAAGATCCCGCTCATCGGGGATACAGAAATTGTGCAGATAAGCGCAGACTTCGAAAGGGAGTGTTTTTCCAAGGTCTCGAAACAATATCAGTAAATACTGACAGTATTACCATTATCCTCATTCTATTAATTTTCTTTATACCTGTTATTAAATAATTTTAACGATTTGATCTATAGCTTGAAAAAGCTTTGTATCTATGCATATGTTGAGATTTCTAACTTACCCGGTTTTCCATCTTTAACAGGGCTTTCATGTGGCAACTAAAAAATTAACTATAATAACAAGCCATATCAACGCTGACTTTGATGCAATAGCATCCATGTTTGCAGCCCAGAAACTCTATCCTGATTCCCTTGTTGTATTTCCGGGTTCCCAGGAAAAAAACTTAAGGAATTTCTTTGTCGAATCAATGGTTTATCTTTTTAACATGGCGAATATTAAAGATATCGATTTTTCCAACGTCAAAAGGCTGGTACTGGTAGACACGCGGCTGCCAAACCGTATCGGTAAGCTATCTTTACTTCTCAAACAACAGGATTTAGATATACATATTTATGACCATCATCCATCCACTCCAAACGATATTAAAGGACAAATCGAGTTCAATCGGTTAACAGGCGCCACTGTCACCATTCTTGCAGAAATTCTGGAAAAAAAGAAAATCAATATTTCTCCGGATGAAGCTACAATAATGTGTCTTGGCATATATGAAGACACCGGAAGTTTTACATTTCCATCAACCACCGAAGATGATTTTAAAGCCGCCGCCTTTCTTCTCTCAAAAGGTGCAAACTTGAACATAGTATCAGATATGATCTCCAGAGAAATAAGCACGCAGCAGGTCGGACTTTTAAACGACATGATTCAGACTGCTGTTCGTCACATTATCCACGGTTTTGAAATCATCGTTACCAGTGTATCATTGGATAATTATTTACCCGATTTCGCCGTTCTTGTACATAAAATGGCAAAAATGGAACCGGTTGATGCTATTTTTGCCATTGCACGCATGGAAAATAAAATTTATGTCGTTGCACGAAGCAGAATTTCGGAGATCGATACCGGCGAAATTATTACACCACTAGGCGGCGGAGGCCATACTTTCGCTGCTGCTGCAACTGTTAAGGGAATGACATTGACCCAGGTTGAGCATAAACTGATTGAAATTCTTTACAAAAAAATCAGATCAAATCGGCTGGCCAGGGACTTAATGTCATCTCCGCCAATTTCCATAAGAAGCGATATTTCCTGCCGGAACGCTGGCAAAATGCTTACACGCTATAATATAAATACGCTGCTGATCACTGAAAAGCCGAAAGAACCAGACGGCATGGAAAGACTTGCCGGTTATATATCACGCCAGGTTGTTGAGAAAGCACTTTATCATAAGCTGGATTTCGTCCAGGTAAAAGAATATATGACAACGGATCTTGCTTTTGTTAACTCCGGTGCGGATCTTCCAGAAAT
>JAFDAE010000361.1 GCA_019314005.1 Deltaproteobacteria bacterium
ACTTATTTTCGTTTTGTATTTTATGTGCTTCATACTCACCCTCCTTTAAGCTCCTCTGAGTTCTCTGTGCGCTCTGCGAGAGAAAAATATTGTCTGTGTCAGTCTGTGTGTCTGCCTGCCCTGTTAAATTCATGCAATGAGGAGCGAAGCGTATTTAACCGGGGGTGGCTAATAATGCTTTTTATCATCTTTGCGCTTTTTGTGCCTTTTTGCGGCCATTAATCTGCGTTAATCTGCGCCTGCCCCCGCCTTGTGGAATCTTCCAGCCATTCCTCTGGGGTAGGTACGGAAGATCGTACAGGGGTAATCTGCGGTCCATCTTTAATGTGCCTGATCCCACACACCGTACATACCAGCCGCTCATCCCCCGTTTCTGTCCTCTTCTCTCTGCTTTTCTGCTCCTCTAATCTTCTCACCCTCTGCCTATCAAGACCTTTGACCTCTGTCCTCTGAACAAGCTTTCCCCCACACCTACAAATCCACCCCTTTATACGCGCAGGATTGCCATATACAAGCGAAAAGTCAGGCACATCTTTTACCACCACAGCCCCCGCTCCTATCATTGCAAATCGCCCTATAACCACAGGTGCAATAATAGTTGAATTTGCCCCGATACTTGCGCCTTCTTTTACCAGCAATTCATCATAATCATCTCGAAATACTTTAGCTCTCGGCACCCGATCATTGGTAAAACTCACATTCGGCCCAACAAAAACCCGATCTTCAAGGATCACCCCTTCCCAGATGGACACCCCGTTCTTTATAACAACATCATCCCCAATCGATACACCACTCTCAATAAAACAATGATCACCTATATTACAATTCCGTCCAATCAAAGCGCCTTTGAGCACATGCGCAAACGCCCATATTCGTGTCCCTTCACCGATGGCATCACTTTCAACCAGGGCCTTTGGGTGAATATACGTATCTATACTTACCATCTTACGTTCTCACCGTCTTATCCTCTTGTTTCGACTTTTCTGCACCCTCTAACCTTCTTTCTTGCCTTCTGCGGACTATATTTAAATCGAACTATATAATCGTTCATATTGTTTCGCAATCTCATCCCATGAAAAATTTTCTTTGACCCATTCCTGAGCCCTCAAGCCCATCTCTTTCATATCGGTTGGATGCTCAATTGCCCAGCATAATTTTTGTTTCAAATCACCTGTATCACCGCTGGTAAAAAAGAGAGCTTGGCCGGGTTTCAGCACTGCCTGGTTAGCTGGAATATCGGTGCAAATAATCGGCACACCTAAAGAAGCGGCCTCAAGAAGTGCCATGGACATTGCCTCAACTTCAGAAGGGAAAACAAAAATCCGGGCTTTCTTGAGAATCCCGAACAGGCGCCCTTTGTCGGCAATAAAAGGAATAAAACAAATCCGCTTGTCCTTTTTTGTCATTTTTCTTAGCCGACTGCCGTATTGAGGATCTGTTTTATCATCACCCACGACAACAAGTTTCACATCGGTCTCTATTTGAAGAAATCCTTCGAGCAAGGTATGGCATCCCTTGGTACTATCAATGCGCCCAGCTGCAAACAGCACATATTCATCATCAACCCCATTTTTTTGAAGAAGATCAAGCGCCCCATTTTCGTCCAAAGGCAAGCTGTCTTCAACACCATTTGGGATATAATCGACTTTCGCATCCCATTTTTTTGCGTATTCATCTGCCATTGGAAGCGACACGCTGGTAAGTTTATTTGGAAAAGTCACAAAAAAATAATCAATGGCGCTAATGAGAGCCATCGCGATTTTACTCCACTTCTGCCTTTCATGTGCAGGCCCATGCGACGTTGCAATAATTCTGTATCTCAACCGCAAAATCGGCGCGACAAAGCAAGCCTCTGCGTTGTGCAAATGGATGAGTTCGTAATTTCCAAAGAGAACCGCGTGAAACGATGAAAAAAGCATCAAAAGAAAAGGCTGGACGTGCTTGCCTGGCAAAGTTGGAACACGAATCAGTTTTATGCCGGGGATATTTGTATCTTTTGACGTGTAACGACTGTTGCAATATACCGTCAGATCATATCGACCTTTTAGTCGTTGCACAATGGCTTCCACTACGCGCTCAGCCCCTCCTTTCGAAGGCAGACCCTTAATGCCAATGTAAGCGATTTTAGCCACCGAGCTTGAGATCCCTTCCCAAAATCAGACGGAGTTTGTTCTCAAGCACCCACATAATTGGCACCCAAATCTTCTTCCGCATGGCCGGCACCGCCGATCCCGTCATCCAGCAATTCTTTTTGCATTTTTTAACAATATTTCGAACACGATTTGCCGAAGATGAAGTCCACACTTCTTCGAAGGAACTCTCTTTGAGATCGCCCATAATTAGAGCCTCATCGGAACCGTTACAAGCCAGGATCCGCCCCCAAGGATCAAGAAAAAAGAAATCCGTTGCAGCTCCGCAAGGGATGGATCTTGTTTCACCTTTCATATAATGGACCAGCCCCTTGTTGATGTAAGCCCGGAACCAATCCTTAACGCGAAGGCGTAGGTTGGTCCGCCTCGACTGCAGTAGCATCCGGATATAGCGATTCATCTCTTTCAGGGTGTGATCGAGGTCATTGATGTAGTTATCATCTTTGTGAAAATAAAAGGAATTGTGCATGGTTGATCCACCGAATTCAACCCCTAACCCTGCGCAAATGCGGTAAATATTGACGAGATCGGATGATACATTTTTATCAGAAATAACAATGCCAAAACCGATGTCCTTAATCCCCATTTCCTGGAGTCGCAGGATGGTTCTCATGCCATGGTCAAAACCATCCTTGATCCCCCTCAAT
>JAFDAE010000362.1 GCA_019314005.1 Deltaproteobacteria bacterium
GGCATCCAACTTCGTCCTATAAAGCCAAATCCTTGAGGTATTGGTTTATTCTTCCAGCTTTTTATACGACTCTTCGGATCTTCAAAATTTGGCAAGGCCAGTCCATCCAAGGATTCAGCGCTTTTTGTTACTCTAAATCCAGTCCCAACTGGGTTCCGCTTCTCCCAGGTGTGTTTCTTCGAATTTTTGTGAAAGGTGTCAGTACCTCCAAAAGCTCTCTCCCAACAAAGCAACATTTTAGAAAAAGATTTTGGATTTGACATCGTCACCCCAAAAATCGAACTATAATGCCAATGGCGATCACCAATGACAGCTACTGTCTTAGAAAGTTTTCCCACTGACAATGAGGCATTAAAAGATTTTACATTCTTTCCTCTCGGGGCATAAGCCTTTCCAATTACAACGATATCTGTCACCGGTTTGAAATAAGCCCCATCCCCCTCATAAATAACGGAAGAGAGTCCGGGTTCACCCAAGTATTCATCAACCAAACAGATCGGTTCTTGCTCCTCGGCAATTTCCAGGGAACCAGTTTTGGATATTTCATAAGTCGCTTTTAATAAGACGACTCGCGCTTCAGAACCATCTTTGTCCAAAACGGCATCAAGGCTCCCAACAAAAGGCGTATCATGAATCACTTCCATATGCTCAAATATCTATTCTCGGATTCTAGCAATACAGGCACTTCCACGCACTCCAAAATCTGAGGAACAAAACACAAGAATCTTATCTGATTTGGCATAACCGCGATCCAGGGCAATAGCCGCCATACCGATCAAGAGCGGAGAAAATGCCGCGCCAACATCACCTATACAGTCGGCGGGATGGGTCACCCCTGGATCCGATAGAGTTCTGCAAAGTGCGAGCATCCATTCATGCGCCCTATACACTTCACCGTTTGAATCGCAGTATACTTGGTCTACATCGTTTTTATGCCACCTTGCCATTTCCAAGGCTTCATAGATAGCAATAGTCAATCCATCACCCACGCAAGGAGCTTCACTACTCACAGGAGCACTCTCGATAGCAGTACCAATACCTTCTATTGCGCAATACATTTTCGAGGCAGTTGAAATAGCCATTTCTTCTGCCTCCAAGACAAGACAAACACTTGCCTCTCCCGGAATCACACCTCGTGGGGATGACGGTGATTTCAATCTTTCGGATCTTTCTAAATATCCCAATGTTTGAATGTCCAAAAGAGAATCTATACCCCAAATGAGTTCTATGATCTGAGGATTATGCTTAATTCTTCGCCGGGCATCAGACAAGGCTCTCATTCCTGAAGCATTGCCCTGAGGATATAAGTGAACGGTAGTAGAAGGCGAAAGACCCATCTCTGAGACAATTGATTCCAAAAGCCCGTCCATCTCAAATAAGTTTCCTGGACGCTCTTTATCCTTTAAAAGAACAGAAAGATTTATTTCCCGACGATTGATATCGTGCTTAGAAATAGTTGAAATAGCTTCAGTACACGTTCTGATTGCAATCTGTTTCGTTCGTTCGGCAGGTTGATCTAATGGACCTAAACATTCTATTTGCGAAACGATAACCGGCTCGCCATATCTATCCACTATTCCTTCCAGTTCTGTAAATCGTGTGATCCCTGCACGGAGTGATGCACAAGTTTGTTGAGCATTGTATCCAACAGGAGAAATCATACTCATTCCGGTAACAGCGAGCTTTTGAGACATAAGAGACTTATTTCCCCTTAAAATAAGCTACTTCATTTATTTTGGGTTTTTTGAACACACTTAATTTATCAAGTTTTGTTCAATTAATGTGTACTGCCCCTCCCTTGATCTTATTTATACCACTTGAACGTGAAAGGAGATAAGCACCTTTTATAACAATTTTTCCACTTCTATTCAGAGTAATACTCGCCTTCCCACAACGCAGCACGATCTCTTCTTTAGCATCAAAAGTCACCCGCTTTCCGTCTATCAGGACATCCTTGGGTCTTTTTGTTTCCAAAGCTATAGTTGAGTATTCTGTGATTTCATCAACCAGAGAATATAGAGTGTCAATAATAATAGGGAATTCGGGATCATTATTTTCAAAAACAAGCAACACATCTCGATCCGCTGAAACTGTTTTTTGCAACATTCCAGGTTTGATCGAGTTGGTAAATCGTGCTGAGATAGGCCCTTGCGTGTTTCCGGAAAAGTCAACAAAAGCCTGCCCACTCTCATCCACGTTTACAATTTTTCCTACTCGAACGCCCTCAATCTGCTTGGAGATCTCCAGTACTCGGATATTTTCAGTCAACGCCTTTTTCATATCAGTTTTCCAAAATCTTCTTGCCCTTGATCACAACATTCCCTGAACCTTTGACATTGATCTTTTTACCGTTAATGGAGATATCACCATTTTTTTTCAATGTTATTGTGGCTTTCCCACATTTTATGGTCAATTGATCTTTAATTTCAATAACTCCCTTTTTTGCCCCTGAAATACCAAAATCATCACCTGCATTCAAAGCCATCTTTTTGCCGGATTTGATGCTGATGTCCTTTCCCGCACTACACGAGAAATTCTTGCCCGCTCTTTCAGAGATATTCCCTCCGGCATTTACAGAGATATTCCCGCCGGCATTCACTGACTTACTTGCTGCAACATTTTCGCTGCTGTGTGCTCCAACACCCACGATCTTGGCGCCACCTATCTCCTCAGCCTTGATAGCTCCAACTGATTCGTTCATAGCAGCGCCCACGCTCACCTGATAAGCCGCCCCGATACTCAGTGCCTTGGCAATAGAAATCGTTTCAGTCTTGTTAGACCCAACCTCAGTCTTGTTAGACCCGACCTTAACGCTCTGATTCGCACCAACAGTAACATCCTGATTGGCTCCAACATTGATAGTCTGGTTGCTCCCAACGGTCTCAGAATCATCCACATCAATGGTGCTCGTTCGGTTGTTATGGACTGTCAGTGTCTGATCGTTTTCGATGGTCGATTCCATGTCGTACTGGCCGTGGACGATGATCATCTCCTTGCCTGCGGTGTCATTGAGA